>CAZWKO010000072.1:4172-9911 GCA_964634925.1 uncultured Vicinamibacteraceae bacterium | reverse complement strand
TTTTCTTGAGAGGGGCGGCCGTGCTTTTTAGGCACTGAGGCAGTTTAGTTGTCGGTCAGGTCTAGTTCGGTTGTCTCAGCGGAGATAGTGATAGAGCGTTGCAACCGATCTGGTCCTGCTTGGATGGTCGCCGTGTACTGACCAGGGCTGACATTGTCGAGGGTGAAACGTCCATTCCGTTCTGCCACGGTGGCATAAGGAGTTGCGGCTATCACAACACTCGCACCCATTTGTGGGTGAATGTCACATGCGACACGGTATGTTCCTGCCGTGTCGAAGTAGTGTTCGTATGTTCCGCCGATGGGAGTTGAAATATTGAAAGCCGTTTCCCTCGTGTCAATGTTATAAACACGAACGTTATGAAGGATGTCTTCGCCGTTGTGGAAGTGCACCGGTTGTCCGACCGTCGCAAGAAGCACCGGCGGTAGGAACTCCATGCCTAGCTGGTCCATCTGTACTGGTTTGTCAGGTGCCGAGAATTCTTGAGAAGTGCGCGGTTCTAGAAGGACAACGGTTAATGACCCGTCTGTTGACGTGGGGGCCGTTCCTGAAATTGTTCTAGCATCTCCGGATTCATCACGGTCTGAATTTACTGAAGGCAGCGAATTGTCGGTGCCTTCCTCATCACTACTTGCGCAATGTGCCAAGGAGACTGAGCCAACAATCACAAGACAAAGCGCCCTAGTTATAGCGCGAAAACGAGAATTCTGAATGTTCATTACTTTGTGTGCCGTGTGGAGTGACATTATAGATGCAGGATGTTTTAAATATGTGTTTCTTGATCCTTTTGATGAATTGGCGTTAAAATCCAGCAAAGCGCAGTGCGTTGTACTGTGCAATTTACTGCGAGTCATCTCGGTATGGAGGTGTTCTGATGAGAAAAGCCACGCTTGGAATGGTCCTATTAGCGGCCGTCGCGATGGTGGTGTTGCCCGGTAGTGCGTCAGCACAATCAAGTGATGTGACATTTCACAAAGACATTGAGCCTATTTTGCAGCGTTCCTGCCAAGTGTGTCATCGGCCGGACAACATGGCTCCGATGTCTCTCATGAATTATCAGGAGACCCGCCCTTGGGCGCGTTCGATCAAGAACAAGGTTGTGTCACGTGAGATGCCACCTTGGCATATTGATGTGAACGTTGGTATCCAAGACTTTATCGGTGATCGGTCGCTTAGCAATGCTGAGATTGAAATGATTTCCACTTGGGTGGATGCCGGCGCCCCTCGTGGCAACCCAGCTGACGGGCCTCCACCAGCTGACCTGCCAGATTTCGGTGCATGGGAAATCGAACCTGACTTGGTCGTCACGTCACCACCTCACACGGTCCCGGCGGAAGCTGGTGACTGGTGGGGCGACTACATTGTTGAGTCGGGTGTGACGAATGACCGATATATCCAAGCGATTCAGACGAGAGCCGGCGACCTTCGGGTCGTGCACCACGCGTTGACTTATGCGGTGACGGATCCCGATGCAGATATTAACGACAGCTCGAATGACTTTTTCTTGAATGAATATGCTGTCGGTAAGAATGCTGACAAGTATCCGGAAGGTACCGGAAAGGTGCTCGAAGGGGGCGCGCGTGTTCGGTTTAGTTTCCACTACCACTCGGTCGGTGAAGAAGTGGTCGACCGGACTGACCTCGGTATGGTCCTGTACCCCGAAGGAGAGGAACCTGACAAGGTTTTGTACTCACGGCAGCTTGGTCAGGCGGGAGAGCTTGACATTCCAGCTGGTCAGATCACGCGCCACGATGGGTATGCGACGATGTATCTACCAGGTCGGCTTACTGGCTTCCAGCCGCACATGCATTTTCTTGGTAAGAGACAGTGCCTAGAGTTGATTTATCCGAATTCGTCGACAGAGATGGTGAGCTGCGTGAATTTCGATTTTAACTGGCACATCGTCTACAACTATGAAGATGACGCTCAGCCCATTTATCCAGCCGGGACTAAGCTGCATGTCATCAGCTACCACGACAACACAGAAGCCCATCGTGGCAATGTCGATGCGTCGAATTGGACCGGCGGCGGAAGCCGGACGATCGACGAGATGGCGTTTGGGTGGGTCAGCTGGTTCGACTATACCGACGAAGAGTACGCGGCTGAGTTGGAAGCACGCGCTGATAACAACAATAACTAGGCGGCGCGCGTTTTCTCGTGCAAATTAGTTTTCAGGCACTCTGTGGAATGCGCTTCTACAGAGTGCCTTTTCTTTATATAGAGCTATCGTTTGTGAGGTCAGTATGAGACAAGTTGTTGGAGGACTAGCAGTAGTGGTAATTATGGCAGGGGCCATTGGTTTGCCAGCCGCGGAGGCGCAGGTAAACCCTCGTGATGTGCCGATTGTGGCGCAACCCCAGCAACGCTTTGATGGCGGTCAGGACGTCCAGCCTATTTTTGAAGGCTGGACCCGGAATGAGGACGGGTCGTATCTGTTTCATTTTGGGTATTTGAATCGGAATTATCGTGAACAACCCAGTGTCGAGGTTGGACCGGAGAACTATTTTTCGCCGGGTGATGAAGACCGAGGACAGCCCGGCCACTTTTATCCGCGGACGCAGCGGTATCAGTTTACTGTTCGGGTGCCCGAAGACACGGGTACGAGCCTTGAGGATGGAATTGTGTGGCACCTGACCGCGAATGGGAGCGAGCAGCTCGCGTATGGCTGGTTACAACCCGAGTGGGAGATCGATCCCAATACGATTACGTCGAATTCAGGAACAGGTCGTGGACGGCCAGTTGAAGAACTCTATGAAAACGGTGCACCCGAGGTTCAGGTGAGCGCGAGTGCGTCGAATGTGTCAGTGGGCCAATCAGTCACGTTGACAGCGATGCTGAAAGATGACGAGTTGCCAACACTGCTGCCTACGAGGCCGCCGAGGAGCCGACTCCCGTCTCTGGTTCCGCCGGATGACATGCCTGAAACACCAGACAATATTCGGTGGTACCGGAGGCCGAGACCGCCTCGGAACGGTCTCTCTCTAATGTGGATCGTGTTTCGCGGTCCGTCTGAGGCCACGTTTGAGCCGTCTGGGTACCAGCGTTCTTACGAAGAAGAAGAGGTTGAGACGGAAGTTGATGGGGCTGCAACAGCGCCAACGTCGTCTGGCGTTCCGGCAACACATACGGACGGGGACGGGTTTACCTCAGCGACATTTGAAACAACCGTGACATTTGACGAACCGGGCACGTATACCGTCCGTGGTTGGGCCAGTGATGCAATGCTGGCGACGGCCGGTGATGTGACCATCACGGTTCAGTAGAACTGTCGTTCTTGTCTTGAAGGCCTGAGTCGTCGGAAATCGGTGGTGTTTCGGGTCTAATTGTGTACACAATAATTAGGCGGACAGATGTGGGAACCTAATGATGGACAATCTGAAAACGATGTTGTTGGTCGTCGGCGTCGCGGTTGCTGGTAGCGTCGATCTAACTGCTCAAGTCAGTGCGAGAGATGTGCCTGTTGTGAACCAAACGCAGCAGCGTTTTGATAGTGGTCAGGATATTCAGCCGTTTTATGAGGGTTGGGTGGGCAACGAGGATGGGAGTTTTACGTTGCACTTTGGGTACATGAATCGGAATTACCGAGAGCAACCCAACATTCCGATTGGTCCCAACAACTATTTCTCACCAGGTCCGGAAGACCGAGGGCAACCGAGCTATTTCTATCCACGAAGTCAGCGTTACACATTTACCGTAACAATGCCTGCTGACATGGGACGCACGGTCGAAGATGCTCTTGTCTGGACAGTCACGCGTCATGGGAGCGAACAACGCGCGGTTGGCTGGTTGCAGCCGGAATGGGAGATCGACGAGAACACCATTACGTCCAATGGGCGAACTGGAAATGGCCGTTCTGTTGAGGAAATGTTCGCAAATCAAGATCCGGTCGTTATCGTGAGTGCCGACAGCGCGACAGTGGCGGTTGGCGAGGAACTCACGCTGACGGCGAACCTTACGGATGATGCGTTGCCGAGCCAGTTGCCGCCACGGAGGTCGCGACCGACCCTACCATCGCTGACTCCGCCTGATGATCTTCCTCAGGCGCCTGACAACGTCCGGTGGTACCGGAAACCGTTGCCTCCTCGTAACGGATTGTCGGTTGTGTGGGTCGTGTATCGTGGGCCTGATGATGTGTCGTTCAATCCCGTGGGATATCAGCGAGCGGTTGCTGAAGAGGAACCTGTTGGGCGGCGGGGCTACTTTGCCGCGTTTGGGCCGTTGAGTAGTGAATCGCAGTCACTGGCAGGGGATGGGTTTACCCGGGCCCAATTTGAGACGACGGTCACGTTTAGTGAACCCGGGACCTATACGTTGCGTGCGTACGGTTGCGACTCAATGGCGGTGGTGCCTGCTGACGTTGTGGTTACTGTTGTTGCTGCCGATTAACGTTGGTCGACTGACCTGATGCAAGGCGGAAGACTGCAAGCAGGAGGCTCAGCCCGCCGATCGGTGCCAACACGATACCGATGCCAGGGTCTCCGCTGTAAAATGACAACCCGCCAAGAAAAAACCCGCCTGGGAGCATGACACTTGCGCTTACCAGACACCCCGAAATAGTTGCACGGTGCGGAATCGCGAAGTCAGGCCATACGCGGAAAACAACGGCGGTGGCGATATGAATGAGTCCGAGTAGCGCGCCGTGGGCATGGGCTAAGGTCCACATCAATCGGCGGGTCGCGTTCGAGACGTCGAGATAGGACGAGACTTTGAACCCATGAAAAAGCTCGAGTGTCAGGCCGAGGCAAAGAAATATAAACAGCGACCACCAGCCGAAGCGGAGATGGCGATGTGCGTAATCGTTTGATTTGGTAGTTGTGCTCACGACTACTCCCGAAGAAACAGCGGGCGCATGTCACGCTGGCTAAAGAATTGACGCATCCTGGCTGTATCAAGCATGCCATCGTCATTGAAGAGTAATTGCGGGTCTCTCCGCATGCGTGCTTGGGTGCTGTTGCGCCATGTCGTCAGTGCCTCCAGTGCTGCCTCGAAGCGATCTTCACGATTGGCGACGAAGTCGTAGCGGAGTGCTTCATACCCGGAGAGACTCCTGATGGAATCGGCTGCAATGTAGCGGACGGCCGCGTATGGGTCGCCAAGTAATTCACCCAGATACGGCATCATCCAGCTAGTGCCTGAGGCCGTCTGGGCTGGATTCCAGCCGTAACTGGAGGCAGTGAGGGCCCGTTGGCCAGCGTCTCCTGTCAGTAGCCACAACACTGAGGCAGCAACAGAGCGCTGGTCGCTGTTGAGGGGTGGCATCGGGAGCTCGTACCAGTCTTGAAGTTGCTGCCCCGACCACTCGAGGGTTTTGTCAAGGTGACACAGGTTGCAGGCATTTGGCCGACCAACGTCTACGCTCTCTTGAATGGAAGGCGACGTGATCGTATGGCTTCGAATCGAACGTAGTAATCCGTAGGAGGTATAGGGCATATGGCAGTTGTAGCAACTACTTCCTGACGAGTCGGTGGCATGGTTGGTATGTGCGGAGAGGTCGACGGCTAATTCCTGATGGCATTGTGTGCACGCACTGTTGTCGTCCATACCCGCTGAAACCTGATGCGTGTCTGCCCACGTTGTGACTGACCGAGGGTCTTCTGACGTTTTGTGCATCGTGTGGCACGAAAAACAGCTGAGCGTTTCTTGAGACGTCTCAGCTTGTTGAAAACAGGGAGAGTCGATCAAGCCGTTGTATTCGCGCCCAGAAACACGAACCAACCCATCTGACCAGAAGGATCCTCG
>CAZWKO010000072.1:0-4158 GCA_964634925.1 uncultured Vicinamibacteraceae bacterium | reverse complement strand
TAAGCAGTCCTTGCATCTCCGGACTTGTGGCGTTGGTTGTTGGATGCGCAATGAACCGGGTATCACGCAGTTCGTCTCCCGGTCGATAGTTCAGTCCTGCGTTGCTTGCGATGCGTTCGTCAGAAGAGTCGTAAAATTCCCAGATACTGTGACATTGACCGCAGACCTGCGACGATCGCACAGGATCAAGGTCAACAGGATTGACGATTGTGTGGTCTGGCTCGTCTGAGAGATACATGGCGTAACGGCGCCACGGGTTGTTGTTTGTCTTGACATGGGATTCTGCAGGTCCGTGGCACGACTCACACCCAATACCGAACTCGGCGACCGTGGTCTCGACCGTTTGCGAATTGATTGGTTCTGATCGAAACGGTGAGTCGAATTGAGTTTTGCCATGCGTTGTGTGACAGTCAATACAGATAGCATTCCAGTGTCCGTCAAGTGTGGCGACGCCTTGATTCGGTGGAGATAAGACGACAGTGCTTCTCGGCACCCATCGTTCGTCGTCAAGAAGGAATACGCCTGGCAGGATATTGAGTGCGCGGTCGTGTCCTGTTGCGTACCAATAAATGTTTTGGTGGTGTGAGCCGGTGATCATGACAATCTGGCGTGAAATTCTTGGTCGGTCTTCAGGTGCGCCTTCCCAGCCGGGATCGTCGAATTCTGCCCAGAACTCGTCATTTCGACGCTCGAGATGCATGGGCGCGCCTTCAACGTCACTTACCGTGACCGAGTCAAAATCTGCGCGTACCGTGTCAGGCGTGGCGATCTGGGTCATAGTGCGGTGAAAAGACCCGGCCCAGGTGTCGTACTGTTCCGGGTGACAGGCTTGACATGTTGTTGACGAGACGTAGCCGTTTTCCGGGACGGCAATGGGGCGGTTGGTAACCTGACCTTCAGGAATACCGGTGCGGTGGTTAGCCACGATGACTCCGCAAAAAACCATTGCGGAGACGACCACTAATAAGGATGGCAGTGAAAGACGTGTCATCGATTGAGTCAACGTACAGAATGAAGCCCACCGTTCACTTTGGCAACTGCAGCGGAACGGTGGGCTTGGTATGGCCTAGTCGTGCTGCACTACGAAACTAGTACGCTAGTTCGTGGCGAAGCAGTAATAGAACCCGTTTCCACCGGTTCCCTGCAAGTCTGCTTGCCCGCATCCGCGTGACCCGTGCGCCGAGTTCCACGAGGTCGGATTCGCGCCACCGCCTTGTCTGTCATGGTGTCCAACGAGTGCACTGCCATCGCTTGCGTTACTTGTCCAGTTACCGCAGGTGCTGTCGTCACTACCACTTGCGGCGGTTCCATCGAGTTGAGAACCTGTCAGGATGTCATGCATATTCGGTGTGTCGCCACGGCCGTTGACGATGTTACCGCTTTCGGTTAATTGTGTTTCCTTTGTCAGGTTGTTGTTGTCGCTGTGTAGGTTGGCCACACTCGAGGCTACCTGGGCACCATTGGCATTGTGCCACGGGCCGGAGCCAATGCGATCGCGAGCATTTACCCCGCCAGACCCGGTTGTGCTGAGGTACGCATGCCAGGTTTTGCTGCCAGCGCCAGCGCCTTGAGCCAGCATTTGGCAGTGGCGGTCCGCGCCATCGAGTCCTCCAAGGTTTGCTCCATCTCCAGGGCCTGCACTAGTAATGAAAAAGCTCAGATCGGATGACTGCGTTGCCGCGGGGGCGGTCATCGCAACGGCAGCGAGCAACGCGATACAAAACAAGCGAGTACGGGTCATCAGGATTCTCCTGTTCGTGGGGTTTTTAACTCCACATTGATTATTATGACGTTCTGCAGATGAGTGTACCCCAACAGAGGACTGAATTCATCTCAACTAGTCGGTACAGGTCTGGCGTAGCATTAGGGGGAGAATGGCGAGCAATCTAACTAGGTTTGGCTGGATCATTGTGGTGGGATTGATCTTTGGAGTTGTTGGCCTGGCGCAGAGCCCGCGTGCGATTCTTGACCAAGCCATCGATGATTTTTCCGCCGGGCGACTGTCTGAGTCTGTATCTGGATTTGACGAAGTTGCGACACTCGTACCGTCCATAGCTCCTCAGCTGTGGCAACGAGGTATTGCGCTGTATTACGTTGGTCGCTATCAAGATTGTCGAGAGATGTTCGAGTCTCATCGTCTCGTCAATCCGAATGACGTTGAGAATGCTGCATGGCATTTTCTGTGTGTTGCCCGCCTGGAGTCGCCAACTGCGGCTCTCAGAGCATTGCTACCGGTGGGACCGGATAGTCGCATGCCTATGACAGAGATTTATCGGATGTTTCGCAATGATTTGTCGCCTGAGGAAGTGATCGAAGCTGCGCAGCAGGCCCCGAGTCGGGTAGGGGAGAGGGCCTTATTTTACGCACATCTTTATGTCGGTCTCTACTACGAAGCCATTGGATCAGACACGGCGGCACGTGGGCATCTGGTGTCAGCTGCTGACGAGGTGTATGCTCGTGTCGGTGGCTATATGCACACGGTGGCTCGTGTGCATGTGGATCAACTTGGCCCACCATAAGAACGAGCACAGCGTTTTTTTGTTCACCTGCGATATTACTGGTCACATGGGGTCGACCATGTTTCGCACGCCGGTACAGTATCTGTTCTTGTGTACATCAGCACGGCCGTGTTGGTGCCGGTTGTACTCGTGCTGGAGGCTTCGATGGTCAAGACAGATCCATCCGTGGAGAGACTTAACACACGACGCACTGCTGAAATATCACCGCCTTCTCGCTGACCTTCGACAATAAACGACGAGCCTTGCCAGTGCGATGTGACGGTCATATCGATATCCTGACTTACCGGGATGGGGCTTTCCGCGCCGACCTTATACGTGCGAGCTTGACTTTCATTCACCTCGCTGAGCAGGGTGATGTCCCCATTCGCACTGTGCGTGATATGTAATCGACCGGGATTGCCACCGTCTCCAAGTCGCGCGAGTCCACCGCCTGGTAGAAGCGTGCTTTGACTTGGATCAAGCACCCACGTGCCGCTGAAATTGACTGGTTGCGCCGAGGCGGGTGTGACGAAAAACAGGCACAATCCGGTAAACAGAATGAAGGCGTGGCGTCGCATGTGTAGTCCGATTATAGTTGGTTCTATATATTTCCTGACGGAGGCAATCCGGATGCAGAAAAGCACTGTTTATCGAGTGAAAGTCGTCGTGGCCGTACTGGGAGCACTTGCTGTCACGTCCTGTGCTGGTGTTGACGCTGAACAAAGCGTGACGATTGGGACTGATGATATTGGTGGTGTGGTGACGGGGCCGAGCGGTCCGGAGGCCGGGGTGTGGGTCATCGCTGAGACTGCGGAACTTCCGACCAAATTCATTCGGATAGTTGTGACCGATGACCAGGGACGCTACGTGCTTCCTGATTTGCCTGATGCTACGTACGACGTGTGGGTGCGCGGATATGGGCTCGTTGATTCAGAAAAAATACGAGCCACTCCGGGTTCTACATTGAATCTTATGGCCGTAGTCGCGCCTGATGCAGCTGCGGCCGCACAGTACTATCCTGCCGGCTACTGGCTCTCCCTCATCGAAGTTCCTGGCCGTGGCCAGTTTCCTGGTACGGGACCAGACGGTAATGGGATCTCGCCGAGTATGCAGAGTCAGGCGCAGTGGGTTCGGACTGTGAAATCAGGAGGGTGTACAGCGTGTCACGCACTGGGCAATAAAGCGACGCGTGAGGTTCCAGTTGAGCTTGGTGAATTTGATTCGATGGTCGCCGCGTGGGACCGGCGGATCCAATCGGGACAAGCAGGTGGCTCCATGTCGAACGGTCTTGACCGGATGGGCCGTCGCGTCGCACTCGAAATGTTCGCAGACTGGACAGACCGCATCGTGGCGGGAGAACTTCCTGAAGTGCCGAGACGACCGCAGGGGGTCGAGCGAAACGTCGTAATTACGCAATGGGATTGGGCCGATCCGAAAGCCTATCTTCATGACGAGATAGCTACGGATAAGCGTGATCCCACGGTTAATGCGAATGGTCCTATTTACGGTGCGCTTGAAGCCAGTGCAGATTATGTTCCGGTACTTGACCCTGTCCGACATGAAACTCGGCAGGTTCCTGTTCCTGTACGTGATCCTGACACTCCTCTTGCCGCTGGTCCGCCACTGGCCGCATCCCCATATTGGGGTGATGAAGCGATCT
>CAZWKO010000071.1:0-9914 GCA_964634925.1 uncultured Vicinamibacteraceae bacterium | reverse complement strand
CATTATGTTGCCGCTGATGGCCGCGACGGTCGGGAGCGTATATATGTCACACAGGTTTTCACCGCATAGCATTTATACGCTGCGGCTTTTTCAGCGCGGGATCCCGTTCCCATACACTGATACAGACCCGCCGCTTACGAAGACACCGAGACCTGAACCGGATACCGCTTAGCGCGCGCGGCTCCGGTTTGCTGCTGGTCTTGGTGTTAGAGCTGTTGCCTTAGCCGGGCTACTGCGAATCGGCGATGATGATTGTTTCAAGTTCAGCTTCGGCGGTCGGGAGCTCCACGTCACCTGCAGGATAGTCATTAACCTTAAGCATATAAGCCACGATATCGACATAGGCCTGCGGACTTAAACTAGCCGGTGCCCCTTGCGGCATGGTGGTTCTAATTGCGACCAGCATGTCTGCGACGGACAGTTCAGACCACCGAAAGCTGAACGGCGCACCGATTAGGGCTGGTGCGATGCCGTCTCCCAGCAGGTCGTCGAGATGGCATTGTGCGCATTCTTGTTGGTACGCATCCTCCCCACGAGTGGCCTGTTCGTCAGTGAACACTGAATCATTAGTGGTTTTGCCTTGAGCCGATGCGTCGTAATTAACGATACATGTCACTATAAACGCGGCGGCCAAAACTGCCAGTAGATTATTCCAATTTCTAGTTAAACGTCGTACGCGCATTGACACCTCATTGTCAGCACAAACACTCTGAGTAAAGTTGGACTTGTTTCACTATATCAGTACGTTGCACGACTACGTTTAAATCACGTGCAGTCTTTAATAGTTCTTCGGATAGGTACAAATTAGTATGCAGAATACCTTACCTCATTTTATAGCTCTTGCTCCCTCGTTGCCTGTTGGCGCATGTGCTATCGTTCGATTCGTGGCCGAACTTTTGTCTGCGGCGTCTCGATCGTCTGATTGCATCGACTGTCAGCGGTTTTTTGAGTCTGTTGGTGACTTTGCACGATTACACGCCGTGAAGTTGTATCGACTGTCTCTCGAGCTACCGGATGGAATGCCATCCTTGCCGTGTCTTGACCACGAAGCGATGCTTCACGAAGGAATTTCTCCACATGCGGCTGCTTATGTTGAAGACTTTGAAACGGGTGGCTTGCATGAGGTGGTGTGTGTGCCAGCGCAGCGCCGGATCGAAATTGATGTTGTTTCAACGGCGGGAGAGCATTCGAGAGAGTCTCACGAGTTTTTGGTAGGGCAATTAAAGAAGCGTTTCCCAGGCTATCAGGTTGTTGTTAATGGACCGTCGTGGCTTCGCGGTGACCGTCGCGTTGCTCGAGCTTGTAGGTCGCAAGTGCCACTGCGTGATGTGTTGGTGGGCGTAGATTATGAGCATTTGGGGCGGGCGCTTGAGCAGTTGCGTACGGTTGGCGCATTAATGGAAAAGCAGTCGCGGGTGGCATCGTGGAGTGTACGAACCGTGACAGGTCCTATGCTTGCAGTCGCGGGTGTGATCTCCTATCAAGTGCTCGGAACATTGACTAGTTCCTTAGGTGAACCATGGGTGCAGGGATTGCAATATGTTGTTGTCGGTTCCCTTGGCGGGGTGTTCTTGTATTTGGGGTTAAAGGCTGTGCACCTGACTGAAATGGCTAACCGCGTGTGGAAGCGGTATTCAGAGTACAGCTTGATTCTGAAAGATCGGTTGCGAAAAAACCGAGATGCGACTAGTCGGGATGCTAATGACGACCCTGTGTTCAATGAGTCGGCGAATTAAGTAATAGAAATCCGCAGATTGTTGCGTTAAGCCCGTGCGACGCGAAACATAGAGGACACGGCACTTTTAGTGTGACGAGTAGTCTGTAGCTCAAGTACGCACCAAGACCGATCGTGACAAGACTGGTGGCAACGAAAATTCGCCAGACCCGTGCGTCGATTAACCAGTTCAGACCGATAGCAATCAGCAATGCTGCGTAGTACATTTGGCCCAAGACTGAATTTGGTGGCCCAAATATTCGCGCGCTTGGCGTGAAGATGACCGATGCACAGGTGTCGCGATTCATTCTGCAAATGGTCGGAACCCAGTGGGTATCTGGTGTAATCCAGTGGAATGCAACAGCAGTAAAGTACGTGGAAATTGCAAGACCGACGATTGCTAGCAAAACGAGAATGATAGACATACGATAATTAATTCATCCATCGAACTGAGCGGCTGAACCGTTTAATTTTATTTTTTGGTGGGATACCATACATACTGATGTACACGTTCTTGTCAGAATTTCATCTGTGCAGAGCCCCTCACGGCCCCTCACGATTTAATTGTTTGTCCAGAAATCAGGTAATAGTCGTGTTCGACCCGGCGCGAGCTGTACGTCGAACGTTTTTAACGTCAGGTTGACGAAGTTGTAGTAGCCAATGAGTCCAGCCAAGTCCATTACGCCTCGATTTCCTAAAATGCTTTGGGCGAGGGTAAAGGTTTCTGTGCTCAGGCGTTCTTCACTAATTAGTTCTCTTGCGAATTGAATAATGAGTCGCTCGGTTTCTCCCAACCCAGGCGTCTCAGTGTGGAGTGGCTGGCGATATTTCACTATCTCTATGATCTCAACTTCCAGACCTGCATCAAGTGCCAGAGGCTCGTGGGCACTCCATTCGTACTGGCTTCGCACTTCACGTGCCGTGGCGAGAATCGCAAGTTCTGTCAGGCGCTGGTCTTTTTCTGTGCCAAAGCGGAGATACGTACTGGCCGGAAAGATATGTTCCGCCATGGCCGGACTGTAGAGCCACATTGCGATTGGACCGCGCGGGCCATCCGCATAACGACTATCAGGGTTAATGATGGCGTCATATGCTCGTTGCCCATTGTTGTCGAGTGAAACACGGTTTGGTAGGGGGAGTCGAGCCCACGAATCATGATGGATGTCACTCGGGATGTCTGATTCCGTCACGACACTGGGTACGAATGGTATTTCTGTCGCAATATCCATTGGGGTGATGGGGTCGTTAACGGCTTCTTGCTCGTCGTGGTCGGCTGTAATGCAGCCAGTAAGAGAAATCAGTCCCGCACAAACAACAGGAATTTGCAATCGCATTGATGAAAATGTCTGACGGTCCATAAAGGTTCTCTCCTTTGTAAGCTATTCGTGCTGATGGCGATGAGTAGAGAGTGTCCATGACGCTAATAGCTCTTGGCATGTACAGAAACGGCCAAGTACGCAGAGCGCGAGTGTCGACGCTGTAAATGTCGCCGTCGGAAATGTTGTCTTGAGGGTGCCAATGCCAAGCGTAATGTGTGGGGTGAACGCATCATAGGCGGCTTCTGTGCGAAATTGATTAACCCAGCTGATGTCACGAGCGCGCGGCGCGCTCGATGGCTTGCTATCGGAGCGCGTGAATGCACGGTCATCTCCCACGCCAACATCGAACGCTGCCAGCTGGTCCATCAACCGCCGATGCAGTGTGTCAAGGACTGCAGATGGTGTGACCCTCAGTGACGCAGTCGTCTCACTGGTGGTGACGGACGCCAATGTTAATTCAAACGAAGGATGTTGCCCGACGACACCTCCAATCGTTTCCTGAATTGCGTCTAGTTCGGTGGTGGGACTGAATTGTTGGACGAGTGAAATATGCGGCAGGTGCCGCTCGTTAAAGCGAAAGCCTTCCGGTGGTGGCTTGAGCTGTTTGTTTAATAACTCTACCGAGGTAGCAGGGGCTGGTGGAAGTAGTATTGCAACGTCCAATGCGACGAGTTGTGATGGCACGTAGAAAGCCTACAACGTGGCTACAAAATAGGGTTAGTGCCTTAATGGCCGGCGAATAGGCTATTGAGTTGTGGGCCCATAGGAGGCCTTGGTTTTATGGGGTGAACGGCGTTCCACCCATTTGCAGTTAACTCGGCTTGTAGTGCCATCGTTCCATCGAGAAGCGCTGAGTCACTCCCAAAGCAATGTATTTTGCGCAGGCCATTTGGGTAGGCGACGATGAGACGGAAGCCACCATTACTCCAATTACGTGCCTGGATCGTGAGGTGCTGACGCTGCGACGACTGGAGCCTAGTAAATGCAACCATTGTGACTTGGTTGTTTTATCGGCCGGTTGTAACAGTTCGATAGGTATTAATTGATTTTTCGAGGAAAATAGACTGGAAGCTCGCCGAGTTCTGTTCCCGTAAAATGAGTTTTCAGTGATAAACACTCGGTATTAAATTACCGGTGTAATTCTTTAAGAGCCTCAGTCAAGGCTTGGTTTTCCTTGTCTGTTCCAATGGTAATTCTGAGAGTATTCGTCAGACGAGGTTCGTCAAAATATCGCACTAAGATGTTTCGAGATTTGAGAGACTCGTAAAGGGTTTTCGCGGTACAGTGCGTCGGACGAACGAGGAGGAAATTGGCCTGACTTGGCCAAACATAAAAATCGAGAGCTTCGAGGCTTTCGATTAAGTGTGACCGTGCTGCCACAATGCGTTCAGTGACCTTCCGGGTATAGGTAATATCTCGAATTGCTGCCGCGCCGAGATGTGCTGCGATGGCATCGACGTTGTAACTATCTTTTACCTTTGCCAGCCCTTCGAGAAGACTTGGCTGTGCGATCGCAAACCCGAGACGAAGTCCAGCGAGTCCGTGACTTTTTGATAACGTACGAAGCACGACCACGTGGTCGTACTCGTGTGTCAGAGCCAATGCGGATCCGTTTGAAAATTCAACGTACGCTTCGTCTATCGTAAGTATCCCCTTGGTTGCCTCGGCGAGTACGCGGAGTTCGTCGAGGCTGGCTGCCGTGCCTGATGGGCTATTGGGGTTTGCAATGATTGTCAGTGGGGCACTTGCATCTGCTAGTTGAGTGGTTGGCAGTGTATAGGTGTCGTCATATGGAACTTCAGTCACTGGACAGCCCTGGATGTTCGCGAGCGTTCGGTACAGCACATAGGTCGGCGTGGGATAGGTCACCCCGCGTTGCGAGTCAGTAACTGCACGAAACAATTGAGTCAGAAGGTCATCACTGCCGTTTCCGGGAAGTATCCACGACGCGTCAACGTTCAAAGCCTCCCCAGCTGCGGCCCGGAATTCGTCTGCAAACGGACGTGGGTATCGTCGAAGTTGGTCGATGTCGACAACGCGGAGCGCGTCTTGAACTTGCGGACTTGGTGGGAACGCATTTTCATTAGTGTTTAATTTAATGGCGGTAGTGCCCACTGCTGGTTGTTCGCCAGGCACGTATGGTTTTAGGCGCTCAATATCTCGTCGAAACCGCGACATAGCTAATCCATAATATTGTAGACGCTTAGACAGACTGGACCCCGTTCCAGCGGTATACTGCGTTTGCCTCGTGGTAAAGGGCATTGGTTGTGGCCTATGTGGTCAATGTTTTTGGCTCTTGAGAGACTAATAGTTGGGGGATTATTCATGCATCTTAATTCGGTAACACGTCGATTTGTGACTACGGTGGGTATTTGTGTTTGTGTTGCGCTTGTCCCGACTCATTCGGCTGCTCAACTCGGCCAGCTATTTGTGGAGGCCTTGGATGCCTCTGGCCAGCCAATTTTGGGGTTAACAGCAGAAGACATGGTGGTCAGCGTTGACGATGAGCAGGTGCCTGTGGAGTCGGCGGTGTTTGCCAATGGCCCGATGAAGATTGCCTTACTGGTTGACCATGGAAATCAGTTGAATGAGGTCAACGGGACGAATGCGCTGCGTGATGGGCTTAACGCCTTTCTTGACACGTTGCCCCCGCAGCATGAAATTGGGCTGTTTTCGATTGCGCGCTCGATCAATCGGCGGGTCGATTTTACCGATGATCGTGATGAGCTTCATGAGGGGGTCAACTTAATTTTTGCAGAAAGCGGAGCGCCTGCGGTCTTACTTGATGGGGTCAATGAAACGTGGGAGCGTCGCTTCGACGAAGAAGATACCTACCCGGTTTTTGTGTTGGTTCTCACGGATAATTCAGAAGGCAGTGGAAACTGGAACGACGACGAGTATTCAGAGCTGTTGTATGCGCTTGTTGGCGGTGGCGTGACGGTGCATACGGTGGTGGTCATGACGCGCGGTGGGAGTAACGTGTCAAATACGGCACTGAATATTTCGCAGTTTACCGGGGGGCTGTATTTAAACATTAACGCTGTGACTGGTCTCGAGGATCAATTGACTGATCTTGCGACACGCATGGGTGAACATTTTGACCAAGTGTCGAACCGGTACCGGGTGTTGTTTAACTGGCCGCCTGATACGTCTGTCTCACTTGGTATTTCGAGTCAGCCCGGCGCTGCGGTTCGACTCTTTCCAGACCGCCGAATGCCGCAGTAATTGTGATTGGGCTTTGAGTTGGTGCTAATTATCGCGTAGGTGCTATTTGCTCGGGCAACCGGGGTTCTCCAATGATGAGAACCTGCTCCCCTGGCGCAATAAGGCCGAGGTCGTCCCTCGCGACGCGTTCGATGGTGGACGGGTCAGTGCGAAGGTCATCTGCGAGCAGTCGTAGATCATGATTTTCTTTTCGCAGGGAGTCCATAACCGTTTCGAGCGTTGCTCGTTCTGCACGAGCACGCATCACGGAAACAACACCTTGTTCGCCTATAAGCGCATTAATGATGAGGATGCTTGTGAGTAAACTCACCACTCCAAGGACAATTTTCCTCGTTCGTGTCTGACGAAGGCGCCGTTTTTCTCTCGCGATGTCGAGTGCTTGTTTGCTGTATTCGACTACGGTCGCCGTGTTTTGAGCCTGCAAACGGTTAGTGCTCACCATTTGCCCTTTCGATTTTTCGCACTCCCTACGTAGTGGCTTAATGCTTCGATAACTAGATCTCGCAGCGAGATATCCATTTCCAGCGCGCGGATTTTGCATCGTCGCAATAGTTCGCGCGGGAAGTTCCGTATGTTGAGTGCGCTTAAATCAAGTGTGGCTTTGTTGGGCATGTTACATTAAATACATAAGTATCAATAAATACAATAGTAATATATATAACATTAGATAGCAATGTAACATCAGCTACAAAAGGTCAATAAGGCTTGGGCCCGCTGTTGTTCAGATGAGTCGGGCGTGTGAGCTCACTCATCTACAATTCCTTGAACGGTCCGGCGGGGGCTTTGTGTTGCGGGCGCCTACCCCCGAACAGTGCTTCTGGTGATGGGGAACGCAGGGCTTGTTATTGTGGCCGATAGGCTACTGCGATACGGGCTTCTGGAACACAACAATCCTATTGGTGTTTGTACCTGTCGTTTGATTGTTGCCGCCCCATGTGTTCGCAGTTTTTGTGAATTCCTGAACATTGACCATAATGATCACAGGATCAAATCCGACGGTTACACCAGCCGGTAAGATGAGTTCCTCAAGAAACAGGCTGGCATTGCGCACTTCGCCGACTTCAAAGGCGACGTAGCCTCCTGGACGTACGATGCGATGCAGGTCTTGCAAAGTCGCAGTCATGAATGTCTGCCATTCTGTGGGATTTGCGGTCTGCGTGATTTTGACCTGAGCTGAATCAATACCGAGAAACCAGCAGCGCATCCAGTTGTCGGCTTGATAGTCCACAACATTTAGAAATGGTGGTGACGTTACGACGAGTTGTGCTGAGTCGGTCGGGATCGCCACCGCATTACAGGCATCCTGAGTGGTAAGCAGCGGGGCGGCGTTATACCGCTTGCGATCAGCCGATAGTTCGGACCAGTCTCTGAGCAGAGATTTTGATCTACGCAAGATTCTCGGCAGAATGTCCTTTGGTGGTGGCATCTGATTTCGAGACTTGTTGATACTCCGTTGCGCTTTTATCGATACAGCCTGATTAGGTGGTAGCGAGTAGACGGAGAAAAATCCGTCAGAGTGACCAGTAAGCCTATTCATCGCAACCATCCGGAGCCAGCGGTCGACAGCATCTAGAGTGCCGGCAGATTCTCTTTCTAAGAAATATTCTTTGAGGGCGATGAGCTGCTTAAGCGTGCTGGGGTGGAAAAAAGTTGTAAGCGCAGGGTATCGCTCGACTGGGTGTTCAAGATCAAGGGAATCAAGTCTCTTGATAATGTCGTTCAGGTCCGGTGGGTTGAGCCGTGGAGTCACGATGGCCACACTGAGTGGATTGATATCATTGCCGAGTGGCCGGCGATTTTCCAGAAAGGCTGCTATTGGCGTCGTTCCACGCCCCATAAAGGGGTCGTACACGAGGTCGCCTTGGTTTGTGAGTCGTGTGATAAAAAACTGTGGCAATTGCGGCTTGAAACATGCGCGATAGGAAAACTCATGGAGGCTGTGGGCTTGCCGTTGGGCACGGGTCCAGTACTCGTTGAAGGCTTTAGGCGTTGTGCCGCTGCGACCACTGCATGACCAGGCATATGATTCGATACGTGTTTTGGTGCCAAAGGCATCAAATGATTTCACGTCACGAATAAATTCTTCTTTTGTCATCGACACGCTAACGACACTTTCCTCAGCTTAGCAATATGCATAGCCTCTAGACCGTTCGCTTGGCAGGTTGCCCGCGTATTATCCTTTGAATGAAATCATAACGAGAGGGTTTCGAAGGCACTCGAGGCTCACGCATGACTTACTGGGACAGTGGACGCCGGATTGCCGTTGAATGCTCCGTCGTTACGCGCTACGCTGCTATGGCAGGAAAAAGAACCGTGTCTCGTAAACCAGAGGGAGGATGTCAGATGCGAAAGAAAAGTATGGTGGCGTTCTTTGTTGTGGTGCTATCGGCCACGTGGTCGTTAGAGATCGAAGCGCAGTCCGACAGTATGCCGATGCGGACACCGGACGGTCAACCGGATGTGTCAGGGGTATTTACATTTCGGACCATTACACCGTTTCAGCGTCCCGAACAGTTCGTGGGGCAAGAAACGCTTGGACCAGAAGAGGCAGCTGCGTTCGAGAAATCTGAACGAATCAGGCAAAATCGCGATCTATTCGATCCGGAAAAAGGGTCAGGCGGGTATCGCCCGCGAGCTGAGGGTGGGGTTCTCTCGTATAACGAATTTTGGTACGAACGTGGAATTGAACTTACATCAGATAAACGGACGGCCCTCATCATCGATCCGCCAGACGGACGCCTTCCTCCACAGACTCCGGCTGCTCAGAAAGCGGCACAAGCCCGCCGGGCTTATATTGAAGAACATCGGTACGACTCTTACGAAAACCGCAGTATGGGTGATCGGTGCATCATGTTTTCGAAGTCTGGGCCTCCGATACGGAATGGGGCATACAACAATAATCTAATGATTTTTCAAACACCGGAGCACGTGACCATCTTGACAGAGCAAGCCCGGCAAGCTCGTGTCATCCCACTTGGCGAACCGAAGAAACCGGCGTTCGCACAGTTGGCGGGCGTTTCGAGAGGACATTGGGAAGGAGAGACATTAGTTATTGAGACCACACAATTTCGCGGGAGAGAGAATGGTGGCACCGGGCCCCACATGCATTTGGTGGAACGGTTGACTCGGTTGGATCCTGATACGGTCGCGTATGAGTACACGGTCACAGACCCGACCGTCTACATGGCGCCGTATACCGTCATGATGCCGTTCAGGCGTACGGATGACTCGCTCTTCGAGTATGCATGTCACGAAGGCAACATCGGTTTGTACGGCATTCTTGCGGGCGCACGGAACCTTGAACGTCAGGGACGAGAACTACGGCCCTGATGCGGAGTGCCGCGTAGCTAGTGAGTTTGGCCTATTGCACCAAAAGGTGACGTCAGTGGCCTTAGTGCTGCCAAAGTTGTCATCGTGAGGAGCGATGTGCAGGACAATGAAGAGCACTATGAAGCGAACTGTTATTACGGTCATTGCTGTTGTTCTTAGTGCCAGCCACGTTGCTGCGCAACCGCGGCTCACGATGGACTGGCAGTCTATGGCTGAGCGCCTTGTTGCACAGCTTGCACCTGAACCAGGAGAGAAAATTTTACTGGTTGCTCGCCCAGGGAATTTTGAGCAACTTATTCCTCCGTTGCGATACGCACTACGGTCAG
>CAZWKO010000070.1:0-10050 GCA_964634925.1 uncultured Vicinamibacteraceae bacterium | reverse complement strand
AAAGCAGCATGCCGTTTATTACTAATGGCCAGTGATTTCACCCGACCGGCGTGGAGAGCTTCAGTGACGGCGTTCACCCCATAAATTTTCATCGTTGAATCACAGTTGCCACCGCATGAACGACTATCGCTTCACCGCGTCCGACCGAATCCATACCCTCCGCACTTTTCCCTTTAATAGAAACCAAACCGGGCGAAACTCCAAGTGCTCCAGAAAGTCGTTCTGCCATAGCCTGAACATGCGGTCCGATTCGAGGCTGTTCTGCAATTACAACGACGTCAACATTTCCAACGAAAAATCCAAGACCGGAAACGATATCTACCGCTTCGCGTAAGAGCTCGATGCTAGACGCATCTTTCCATTGGGGATCAGTGTCTGGAAAATGTTGTCCGATGTCACCTGCCGCAACTGCACCAAGCACAGCATCTGTAACGGCATGGCACACTGCATCAGCATCAGAATGGCCATCAAGACCAGACTTATAAGGTATTTCAATACCCCCAAGCACTAACCGTCGACCACTTACCATCCGATGAGAGTCATACCCAAAACCAATTCGTGTGCGCGGCCGATGATCCAATAAATCACCTTTAATACGTTCCCGGGCACGTAGAAGATCATCCGACGTAGTAACTTTAAAATTTGCCATGTCCCCTTCCACGAGCCGAACAGCATGACCGCTCTGCTCGACCAACCCTGCTTCATCTGTTGCTGTAACACCACTACGGCCTAATTCGACGGCTTCTCGAAGGACGTCAAACGCAAAACCCTGCGGCGTTTGCGCAAGGTAAATCTGCTCGCGCGGCAAAGTGGCTTTCACAAATGGAAGCCCGGCCGTGTCAATGAACTCGGCCTTCTTTACTGTATCAATCACTTGGATCGCTGGAACAACGGCACCTGCCTCGATTGTTGCATCAATAACTTGTTCAATCAGCGAAACCGTGCAAAAGGGTCTAGCAGCGTCGTGAACAAGAACAACATCAGAATCTTTCCTGACGTTGTCGACCCCCAATGCGACAGAATCTTGACGGCGAGAACCACCAGTTACCAACCGCAGTGGAGTCTCACTTTGGATACACATCGTCGACTCTTTCTCTTTAAACGCTTCTGGTATCACAATTACTATTTCATTAACCCTTCGACATTTGTCGAACGGCCTGACCGCCATACTAAGAAGTGTCTTGCCTCCGAGGTTCTGTAATTGCTTCGGAACATCACCGCCCACTCGTGCACCCTGACCACCCGCTGCAATCACCGCACTCACTCGCATTATTAATTCAACTTCCTGCAGGTAGAGATAAAAAACACAAATGCCAGCATGAACCACGCGCGACAAGTGTCCGCACAATGAACTAGTAGCACATCACAATCACGTGCACAAACACAGCACATCTATTAGCCCGCGGCCTTCATGCTCGAGTCAGATGTTTGATTAGTAACAGGTTCGTGTAAGTAAACAGTATCTGCAATAATTTCATGCACACGCACAGAAAAATCGCGCGCATCAACCCTACGAAGTCCGACTGTCGACACTGGCTCATGAATTACCAACTCGACTTTTCCAGGGCAGGTCATTAGTCGTCCTTTTCGCATCACATGCCGGCTGCCAATTACAGCAACCGGAACGACCGGGAGATTGGCCTCTATCGCCAGTGAAAATATTCCTGACTTAAACCGAAGCACTTCCCCATTAATACTTCTCGTCCCTTCCGGAAACAAAATAAGGGAGTGGCCTCGTCCCATAAGACTGGCAATACTCGCCAATGTCGCTCGGCCGACTCGAGTACGATCAATCAACAAATGGCCAGTGTACCGAAGGTGCCACCCAAGCACAGGGAATGCCCGTAGTGACGCCTTAGCCAAGATGCGTAATTGGAATGGAATCGAAGTAATTAGTACCGGAAAATCGTAGATGCTCTGATGGTTAGATACAAATACATAGGACTGCTTAGGATCAAGTTGGTCCAAACCTTTTACTTGAACGCTCACGCTAGTCGTCGCCAAAATCAGCCACGACCACGCCTGTGCACATTTGTGAGCAAAGTTGCCCTGTCTGTCGAACAACATTGATACTAGAGACACTGCACCAAGCACAATCGTGTAAACCGCTATCGCCGGAATTAACCAAAAAACCGTGCGCCACCAGTGAAACGGGGGGACAGTCACTCGAACACTTCCTCCAGCGCCTGAGCAGCAGTAGTAACACCGATAACTTCACACTCCGGATGCTTTTCCGCACTATTTGCCTCTGGTACCACGCACCGCGTAAATCCCAGTTGTGCTGCCTCCTTAATACGGAGACCTGCCTGTGGCGTCCCTCGCACCTCACCACCTAAACCCACTTCGCCAAAGACTGCCGTCTCAGGCCGGACACCACGGTCACGAAAACTGGATACCACCGCAGTCATGACGGCTAGGTCCGCTGCTGGTTCATGGATCGACAATCCGCCAGCTGCGTTGACGAACACATCTTCTCCGGCAAGATTTAATCCGGCTCGTTTTTCAAGGACAGCAAGAAGTAAAGACAGCCGCTGTTGATCAATCCCACTCGTCATTCTTCTGGACGTCCCATAAACTCCACTAGTAACCAAGGCCTGTATTTCAACCAGAATCGGACGCGATCCCTCGATCGAGGACAGGACAACCGAGCCAGGCACATTGGTAGTTCTGTCGGATAGAAAGAGACGGGAGGGATTAGGCACCGGCTTTAATCCAGAACCAGTCATCTCAAAAACACCGAGCTCGCTAACTGCTCCAAACCTGTTCTTGATTGCCCGTACGACGCGATGAGAGTGATGGCGTTCGCCTTCAAAATAGAGAACAGTATCCACGACATGCTCTAAAACTTTTGGTCCAGCCAAGCCGCCATCTTTCGTCACATGTCCGACGAGAAAAACAGGAAGACCTTTTCGTTTCGCCAAAAAAAGAAGGTGGGTGGCTACCTCGCGCACTTGTCCAATACTCCCAGGCGCTGCCTCCATCTGAGATGAAAAAACCGTCTGAATTGAATCGACGATAAGCAAGGAAGGATTGATACGATTTACTTGTTCGATGATTTTTTCGACGCAGGTTTCTGCAAACAAGTATAGGTCTGGGGCAACTATACCGAGGCGCTGCCCTCGGTCTTTCACCTGGTACTCGGACTCTTCACCAGATGCATAAAGAACCGGGCCAACAGTAGATGCTATTCGTCCTGCCGCTTGGAGTAATAGTGTTGATTTTCCAATGCCTGGCTCGCCCCCTATTAACACCACCGAACCCGGTACGATCCCACCTCCAAGCACTCGATCAAATTCGTTAATTCCACTCGAGAGACGTACCGACGCAATCATATCCACTTCGGAGTACAAACTAGCCTCATTTGAACCACTTGCCAGGCCATACCGATCAAATTCAGACGTCGATTTCAACGGTTGAATTTGCTCTTCAATAATCGAATTCCAAGCGCCACAATCCGCGCACCTTCCCGCCCATTTAGGCGAATGCGAACCGCATGATTGGCAGACAAACGCCGAGCGCGATGCTCTTACTTTTGGCATAAACAGTAATGCTACGGAGTAATGGTTTGCCGACTATACGTTCGCTCAATCCGAGAACCAATTCGGCAAAGAATTTCATGGGGGACCGTGCCGACGGACGCTGCAATTTCACGTGCATCGATACAGTCATCTCCTTGCTCACCAAGAACGACAACATCATCGCCTGGATAAGCCAGAATATCTGTCACATCAATCGTGGTCGAATCCATTGACACCGTTACAATGGGTGCACGGGCCTCCCTAATCAATACTGAACCTCTACCACCAAGTCTAAGATCCATCCCATCCGCATACCCCGCAGGAATCACGGCGATTCTCATCGCTCGAGTTGCAACAACTCGAGCACCGTATCCAGAAGCTTCGCCACGGCGCATCCCTTTTACGGAAACGACACGGGTATGCAAAGACATTACCGGCCGAAGTTCTATCTCTAGTGGTATCTCCAACGGAGGAGGTACAACACCATAGAGCAACAGACCCGGACGAACCGCGTCGTACCACGTGGAACGATCTCGAATCAGCGCAGCACTGTTTGCTGCGTGCCACCATACATTTCCAATGTTGAGATCGGAAGCATCGGATCGGATTTTTTCAAACCGAGTGTGTTGAATGCCAAATAATGGCTCTTTTTCCTGCTCCGCAGTTGCAAAGTGTGTGTACACAGATTCAATAGAAATATGACTTGATGTTGTCACCTTTGGAAGCGTCTTCAACAGATTGTCAAATCGAAATCCAAACCGGTTCATCCCTGTATCAATCTTGAGATGAACATCGACTTGGACGCCTCTTAAAGTCGCAGCTCGGTCAAGAGCTTCTGCAGCAGAAGGCGAAGATACTGTAGGCGTTAAACGGTAATCAAAAACACCTTCAAGATCACTCACACTAAGCGCCCCGAACACAAGAATAGGAGCCGTAACACCAGCTCGGCGCAACTCCACACCTTCTTCGATATCGGCACAAGCGAGCACAAGCGAGGTGTGCGAACCGCCGGCTGCAGCCTGCTCAAGTGCGCGTGCAACCTGGACAGAACCATGTCCATAAGCATTCGCTTTAACAACGGCAATTATGCGAGGCGGCGCAGTCGGTTCATGGGTCGCCAAATGGCGGCCAATTGCCCTGTAGTTAGATGCCAGACCGTCGAGATCGACGGCCGCATGAGTCGGTCGAACCACCGGTCTCCAGACGTTGCTCTATTTCACCAAACTCTCAAAACGAGTCTGCTGCTTCAAGAAAGCTAGTTTAACTACCCCAGTCGGACCATTACGCTGCTTGCCCACAATAATTTCTGCCTTATTCTGATTTTCTGGCGTTTCTTCATACATATCTTCACGGAAAATAAACATAACAACGTCCGCGTCCTGTTCCAACGCACCCGATTCACGAAGATCCGACAATTGCGGGCGATGGTCAGAACGTGATTCCGGTGCGCGACTCAATTGTGACAAAGCTATTACAGGAACATCTATCTCTTTCGCTAAATTCTTAAGTGCCCTAGAAATACTCGCTAATTCTTGGGTTCGATTCTCGAATCCACCACGCCCTTGCATAAGTTGAAGATAATCAATGATGACTAGATCAAGCCCACGCTCAGCCTTCAATCGACGAGACTTAGCACGCATCTCAAGGACTCCGAGCCCTGGAGAATCATCGATAAATACATTGGCATCAGATAACGCACCCATCGCATCAGACAACTTACTGTAGTCCGCGTCATTCAACATTCCCGTGCGAAAGCGCGAGTTGTCAATTTGAGCCTCACTGGTCAACATTCGAATAAACAATTGTTCTTTAGACATTTCGAGGCTGAAAAGCCCAACATTTCGGTCAGTCTTTGTTCCAACGTGATGCGCAATATTTAAGGCAAATGCCGTTTTCCCCATAGACGGCCTAGCGGCGATGATCACCAAGTCTTGCGGTTGCAAACCAGATGTCAGCTCATCAATATCTACAAATCCGGTCGGTACACCGGTAACAACACTTCTCTGTTCTTGAAGCTTTTCAAGTGTCGTAAAACCGTCCTGTACCAATTCACTCAACGGCACAAAACCCGTATGTATTTTGTCTTCAGCTATCGAAAAAATTTCGTGTTCAGCACGATCGAGCACTGTGTCGGCATCATGTTCAGCAGAATAGGCCGATGCTGCGATCTTGTTCGCTGAATAGATAAGATTGCGAAGCGTAGCCTTCTCTTTGACGATACGAGCATAGTGCTCCACATTCGTCGAACGGGGCACTCCGTCTGCGAGCGCGGAAATATAGGCAGGCCCTCCTACGTCGTCGAGATCGCCGGAGCGCGTTAATTCATCTTTAAGTGTGACGAAGTCGATAGCTTGTTGTCGCTCATTCAGATCGACCATCTTGTCGAAAACGCGACGGTGAGCCTCCCGAAAGAAATCGTCAGCATCAACCAACTCGGCGGCAACATTGAATGCATCGTTATGGATAAGAATCGCACCCAGTACACACCGCTCCGCTTCAAGGTTGTGTGGAAGCGATTTTTCGGAAGGAACAGTGATTTGTTGGACCATATCGCGACTTATGCCCCTTTTATAACTGCACCCCTCTCAAGGGTTGACGCGACCTACTCTACTCAGATGATGTTGGAGCTTTTTCAAGCTTTTCAGTATCGGTAGCGCTGGAAGATTCGTTAATTACCTTTACGATGATCTCAGCCTTAACATCACGGTGCAGCCGTATAGCAACCTGAAATTCGCCAAGTTCTTTAATTGGCTCATTAAGTTGAATCTTGCGTTTATCAACAGCAATCTGCTGTTGCTCATAAAACTCGGCAATGTCTGCTGCTGTTACTGAACCATACAGTGCGTTTGTTTCTCCCACCCGTCGAGCTATAGCACACTCGACCGATTCCAAATGCTTTGCGTGAGCTTCTGCTACCTTACGTTCTTCTGCTTCACGTACCTCTACCGCCTCACGTTCACGCTCAACCTGTCGCTTATTCGAATCTGTAACAGGCAGAGCCATTTTCTGCGGTAACAAAAAATTACGAGCATACCCTCTTTTGACATCGACAATCTCACCACGCCTGCCTAGATTATCGATTGTTTCGCGCAGGATAACTTCCATAGCAGCCTCGTTCTAGTCAGGTTAATCGGTCACGTAAGGGATTAACGCCAGTTGCCGCGCGCGTTTTACAGCCGTGGTCAACTTACGTTGGTGTTTTGCGCACGTTCCGGACAAACGTCGCGGCTGAATCTTTCCGCGCTCAGGAATCGCCATCATCAGAATACGCACATCTTTATAATCGATGTAATCAATTTTATCGACACAGAACCGGCAAACTTTCCGACGACGCATCCCGCCACCACCCGCACCGCCTCCGCGCCGAGCGCCATCTCTTTTCGGGCCACCCCGTTCAGCCCCATCCTGTGTTGGTCGCCTTCCAGGACTCATTCCTGCACCTCCGCTGTTGACGCCGCCGGTTCTACAGCAGAAACAGGCGAAACAACACCCGTCTCTTCCGATGGCTGAACCGCCACAGGTCCGTTTGTAACACCGACACTCCTTGTTGTTGGATTCTTTGCTTCTCGCCGCGCTTTTGCACGGGCTGCCTTCCGGAGATCCTCATCAACCCGTACTATCGAATGTCTCAACAACTCATCCATCACACGAAGCCGTCGGTCTAATTCTGAAAGTATCGAGCCTGGCGCATTCACTAGCTCAAGAACATACGTACCTTCGCGATGGCGATTAATCTCGTACGCCAAGCGACGACGTCCCCAGTTCTCTGTTTTTTCGATAGCGCCCCCGAGTTGCTGCACAATTTCTTCGATACGGGCATGCAACTCTGTCACGCCATCCTCTGTAACTACTGGGCTAACGACGTAAAGCAACTCGTATTGTCGTGAATCGCTCATCGGTCTCCTTTCGGACTCGACGGCCGCCAAAATAGGCGACAAGGAGTCATAGCATCAGCTATGTAGACGAATCTGAGGGCTCTCCCCCGTTAAACTGTTCCATCATCGTATCAGTACCGTGCTCCAAGAACACGTCAATCGCAAAAGCCGCTCGCTCAATCGCACGACCGATCTCTTTACGTTCTTCCTGCTCAAATGGGTTCAGTACGTAGTCCGCTAGGTCAGATCGACTATCCCCTCGTCCTACCCCAAGACGCAATCGATCAAATCTGACTGAGCTCAACATTTCGATAATTGAACGAAATCCGTTATGCCCACCATCTGATCCGTGCCGCCTTACGCGCAATTTTCCGAGCGGCAGATTAATATCGTCTGCAACAACTAACAAGTCGTCCTGATCAATCCGGTAGTAATGGCATAAATCCCGTACAGCAACCCCGCTCAAATTCATATAGGTTGTCGGTTTTGCAAGCATTACTGCTGAGCCCGGTCCTCGCTCTTTCGCCATCAGAGCATCAACCGCGCTCGATTCAAATACTAATCCCAGACGCCTCGCCACAAGGTCAACAACATCGAACCCGACGTTGTGTCTTGTACCGCGATACCTCGCCCCTGGATTGCCGAGCCCGACAATTAACTTCACGTCGCCTCCGCAAGAAGTACGTAACTAGAAGCTACTTGTCTCCGTCACCAGTTGCGCCTTCATCAGTCTTCTTTTCGGCGTCTGGTTCGCCATCAACCTCGGATGCATCGGCTGCTTCAGCTGAAAGTTCTTCTTCTTCAGGTTCTTCTTCGACCTTCGGCGGAGTTACATGGACGAGTAGGGTGTCAAGCTCACTAATCGGCTTCCAGACAACCCCCTCAACAACATCTCGGACACGTACACCATCACCTATACTGAGCTCCTGAATGTCAACTTCAACATTTTCTGGAATCTCGGCCGGCATACATTCGACCTGAATTTCACGAGTAATAAAATCTAACAGGCCACCCTCCTGCTTCACACCTATAGCTTCACCAGTCAACGTCACAGGCACCATAACCGTAATAGCTTTATCCATTGCTAACCGATAAAAATCAACATGCAGAAGTTCAGTTGAAATCGGATCTAATTGAAAATCTTTAACCAGCACCTGGCTGGAATCGCCCCCCTCGAACTCAAGATCGATCAACGTATTGACACCAGAGTCGGAATGAAGAATTCGAAGTAATGTCTTGGGATCTACAGACACCGGAACAGCTTCTTTCGTCGGACCTCCATAAACTACCGCTGGGATATGGCCAGAGACCCGCAATCTACGCGCCTCATTTTTTCCACGTGTTTCTCTTTTTGTCGCTATTAATGAAGCTTGCATACGTCTCGCCCTCTAAACCCTTTTATTAATAACTCGTCTAAACAAACAACGACGACACCGAGGTCTCTTGATGAATACTTTGGATTGCTTTTCCCAGCAGGTTCGCCACGGACAAAACCTGTACCTTCTCTAACTTTGCAAAGTCGTCACGAAGTGGAATCGTGTTAGTTACGATGAGTTTGTCTAACACAGAATCGTCAATACGCTGAAAAGCCGGTCCCGACAACACACCATGAACCGCACAGGCCATAACACTTGCTGCACCGTTGTCTTTGAGTGCCTGAGCAGCCTGCTGAAGAGTGCCAGCAGTATCAACAATATCATCCTGAAGAATACAGACTCGGTCTTTCACCTGCCCAACCACATGCATTACCTCAGCATGTCCACCCTCAGATCGCCGTTTGTCAATAATCGCGAGGTCGGCATTAAGTCGCTTTGCATATGCCCGAGCGCGCTCCACACCACCAGCATCAGGCGACACAATCGTGACGTCTTGACTGAGCTCCACCCGCGACAAATAGTCGATGAAAACAGGAGCCGCAAAAAGATGGTCAACCGGAATATCAAAAAATCCCTGGATCTGGGCCTTGTGAAGGTCCATGGTTAATACTCGATTCGTACCAGCAGCTTCCAAAAGGTTTGCAACCAATTTTGCAGATATGGGTACTCTTGGCTTGTCCTTTCGATCCTGACGCGCATAACCATAGTACGGCAAGACCGCTGTAATCCTGGCTGCAGATGACCGTCTGAATGCATCGATCATGACGCACAACTCAACCAAATGCTCGTCCACCGGAGTGCACGTTGGTTGCACAATAAACACATCAGTACCCCGAATGTTTTCATCAATTTGAAAAGCAACTTCTGTATCTGAAAAACGCCGAAGCGCTGCGCGTCCGACCGAAACGCCAAGCCCATCAGCAATCTCGCGTGCTAGGTCAGGATGGGCACTTCCAGAAAAGATCTTCAGGTCTCCATTGTGCGTTGGCACGAGTCTTTCTTCCTTCACAAATGGCTGGGGCGGAAGGATTCGAACCTTCGAATACGGGAACCAAAATCCCGCGCCTTACCGCTTGGCCACGCCCCATCGAATAGCAGCACGCCTCGGCCAGGCCGTTACTCCGCCTCCGGCGAAGCCGGTTTCGCACATCGACGCCATACGAACGCGGCTGAAACAAATTACTTTAGTCGATGCTCGCAGGGGTCGCAAGGCGCTCGTAATCACTTCGCGAAATAGTTTGAGTGACCCAAGTTCTCCAGCCTACCTTCCGAACACACCGG
>CAZWKO010000069.1:0-10115 GCA_964634925.1 uncultured Vicinamibacteraceae bacterium | reverse complement strand
ACACTGCGTCAATTGATGCATCGCCTCATAAGTCAGCGTACCGCTCTTCGACACAATACCAACCCGGCCTTCTTTGGCTATATGCCCCGGAATAATCCCCACCTTTGCCTTCCCGGCAGAAAGAACGCCCGGACAGTTCGGGCCCACAAGTGTGGTGCTTGTCCCACGAATTCTCTTAAGCACTATCACCATATCGGCGACCGGAATCCCCTCCGTGATGCAAACAACAATCTCAATCCCCGCATCCGCCGCCTCAAGAATCGCATCAGCCGCATTTGCCGGAGGCACGAAAATCACTGAGGTATTCGCACCTGCCGCCGAAACAGCCGCATGCACCGTGTCGAAAATGGGCCATCCCTCATGGGCGCCCCCACCTTTGCCTGGCGTAACGCCACCCACAATAGTGGTGCCATAATCTGCTGCCGCACGCGCATGGAACGTACCCTCACGCCCAGTCAGACCCTGCACCACCAACCGTGTCTGCTCGTCGATCAATACCGCCATATCGAATTAGTTACCACCTGACGCTAGTCTTACCACTTCCGTCGCCGCCTCATCCATTGACCGCGCCGTCGTGAAATTCAACCCACTCGCACGAAGCATCGATCTCCCATCCTCTACATTCGTGCCTTCCATTCGAATTACCACAGGAAGCGAGACCCCCAATTCCTTGACGGCATCGATAACACCAGCAGCCAGAACATCACAGCGAAGAATTCCACCAAAAATATTAATCAGCACTGCTTTGACCTTTGTATCGGACAGCACGATACGAAACGCATTGCGAATCTGATCAGCATTGGCTCCTCCGCCAACATCCAAAAAATTGGCAGGATTACCACCGGCAAGCTTAATGATGTCCATTGTTGCCATCGCAAGGCCAGCGCCATTTACCATGCATCCGATATCCCCATCCAAGCGGATATAGTTCAGGCCAAACTTCGACGCTTCGACCTCTAACGCATCTTCTTCATTTAGGTCGCGCAGGCTGGCCAGTTCCGTGTGTCGGTATAACGCGTTGTCGTCCAAGACGATCTTCGCGTCAAGCACCAAGACGTCCCCTGAATCTGTAACAATCAGCGGATTAATCTCTAACAGCGAAGCATCGATGTTTTGAAAAAGTCGCTGCGCGGCAACCATGATATCCGCCGCCATTCGGGCAGTGCGCCCTCCAAGCCCGATCTCATGCGCTAAGCTGCGCGCCTGAAAATCGAAAAGACGATACGGCGCATCAATTTTCTGTCTACGAATAAGCTCAGGCGTCTCCGCGGCAACCTGTTCAATTTCCACGCCGCCGGCCGAACTCGCCATCACGACCGGCTGCGCGCTTGTCCGATCTAAGACGATTCCAAAGTAATACTCAGCCTTGATATCAACACCTTCTTCTATGAGTACCTGCCGGACAATCTGGCCAGTTGAATCCGTTTGCGCCGTAATTAAATTCATACCAAGCATCCGCGTCGCGGCCCGTTCAGCTGCCTCTGCACTGTCGGCAACATGAACACCACCGCCTTTGCCGCGGCCACCAGCATGAATTTGGGCCTTAACGACCACGCGCCCGCCAAGCCGCTCTGCTACTGAACGGGCTTCCTCGCCAGCAGACACAACCGATCCCCTCGGAATCGGGAGCCCCGCCTTCGCAAGGAGGCTTTTCGCTTGATACTCGTGAATCTTCACAAGAAAGTGGTGCGCCTTAAACGTTGATCACCGCGACCAACTCACGGACTGCTTCAGCAGATTTCTTCAACGCGGCATCTTCTTCCGGCGTCAATGTGATCTGGATAATCTCTTCAAGACCACTCCCGCCAAGCTTGCATGGCACACCAACAAATAAATCTTGCACTCCATATTCGCCTTGCAGAAAAACAGAACAAGGCAAAATCTTCTTCTTGTCCTTCAAAACAGACTCAACCATTTCAACGACAGCGGAGCCGGGCGCGTAATAGGCGCTGCCAGTCCCGAGCAATTTAACTATCTCAGCACCACCATGCGCCGTCCGGTGAACGATCGCTTCGACCTGCTCTGCATCAAGCAGTTCAGTAATTGGAATACCAGCGACCGTAGAATATCTCGGCAACGGTACCATCGTGTCCCCATGTCCTCCGAGCACGAACGCATGCGTATTTTCAACCGATACATTTAGTGCCTGGGCAATAAAGGCTCGCATCCGCGCGGAGTCTAGAACACCCGCCATTCCGATTACACGTTCTCGAGGAAAGCCACTAACCCGGTAGACCACCTGTGCCATTGCGTCCAATGGATTTGTAACTGGCATGATGACGCAATCTGGTGAGTACTTAACTACTTGTTCCGTAACACCTTTCATAATCGCGTGATTCTTTGCTAAGAGATCATCGCGACTCATGCCCGGCTTGCGCGCAAGGCCTGCCGTTATCACTACAACGTCCGAACCCGCCGTATCGGCGTAGTCATTAGTGCCAAGCACTCGAGCATCAGACCCTTCGACAGGGCACGCTTCCAACATGTCAAGCCCTTTGCCCTGCGGAACACCTTCGAGAATGTCGAGTATCACAACATCCGCCAATTCCTTGTCCGCGATGCTGCGTGCTGCCGTAGCGCCAACGTTTCCCGAACCAACAACAGTTACTTTTCGATTCATTGTTTTTTCCCTGCTCCGTAATAACCCAAAAAACTCACTCCGTAAACTTGCTTTAGGTCAGGCCCCTTCGACCCACGACAGGTTCTTCAACAGAAAGTGTGGAAAACCTTGTGGAAAAACCTCCACTGAATCAACGTCTCGCCTTACTAACCGGGCTGTTCTAGCGATTTGCACCATCCTGGTGCGACTATTGTGCCAAGCAAAACTAAAGAACTACAGCGCTGCTTTCATCCTCGCAGTGGGTCGTCATTATACTCTACGCATACTCATCAACTATTGAATTAACTTGATCAACACATACGAATGAAAATCATAATCTCAGATCACTTACCAACATCCGCCGCAGACCTCCTAGAAAACGAAGGCTGGACGGTCGACGCACTGCCTGGTCGATCGACTAAACAACTATTAAACGACATCGTTGACGCCGACGCGCTTATCGTGCGAAGCGCAACCAAGGTCACCGCGCAATTAATTGCTGAAGCAACTCAACTCCGCGTGATCGCAAGAGCTGGCTCAGGAGTCGACAACGTCGATCTGGAAGCGGCAAGCGATAAAGGCATTCTTGTGTTAAATGCGCCAGGCGCAAACAGCATTAGCGTTGCCGAACACGCATTTGCGCTAATCATGTCATCAGCGCGTTCGATTCCCCGCGCCGACGCGCAAATGAAAGCTGGTGAGTGGGGAAAAAAAACATTGCGCGGCATCGAACTCCGCGGAAAAGTTCTTGGTGTCATTGGCCTTGGCCGGATCGGACGAGAACTTGCTCACCGCGCACGCGCATTCGATATGACAGTCGTCGCCCATGACCCATTCATAACCACACATGTTGCGGAGGAACTGGGAATCAAGCTGCTGACGTTACCGGCGCTGGCGAAAAAAGCTGACTTTATTTCTCTCCATCTCCCGTCTACCGACACTACCAGGCAGATGATAAATGCAGAGTTTCTAGACACCTGCAAAGACAACGTCCGGATCGTCAATACCGCTCGTGGCGATCTTATTGATGAAGCTGCGTTAGCCGACGCGATCGCAAATGGAAAGATCGGTGGCGCCGGTCTAGATGTTTACGAACAAGAACCCCCATCTGACAACACGTTGACAGGAAGAGTCGAAGTAGTCGCGACTCCACATATTGCTGGCTCAACTACTGAAGCACAGGAACTCGTTGGGGTCGAAGCAGCAACGAGCGTGCGCGAATATTTACGCGCTGGAATTGTCCGGAACGCAGTCAACTATCCCTCCGTGGGCCCAGATGAATTCAATCGACTCAGACCCTACCTGTTACTTGTTGAACGTATGGGAAGCCTGCTTGCGCAGCTAGCTGATTCGAGAATTTCTGGAATGGGCATTCGATATTACGGTGAACTAGCTCAGGGTAATCACGAAATGCTTGTCGGAGCAGGTCTCGTTGGAATATTTCAACACATGCTCTCTGCATCTGTCAGTCTGGTCAATGCTCGATCCATCGCTGCGCAGCGGGGACTGGAAGTCATTGAGTCTCGGAGTACACGACCCCGAAACTTTACCAGTCTCATTTCATTAAAATTACAGACTGAAAGTAACGAACATTGGGCCGAAGGAGCAGTCTTTGAACCTGGACAACCCCGCCTTGTTCGTCTGGATGACGTGGAAGTCGAAATGCCACTCGAAGGCACGGTGCTCGTCATTCGTAATAACGATCAGCCTGGGGTCATAGGTGATATTGGCACGATACTCGGACGACACAACGTCAACATCGCGACATTTGCACTGGGGCGGAGCGCTGGCGGGGCCATTGGGGCCGTCCGCGTCGGGTCGCCAACCGAGCAAATAAGAGAAGACGCTGTGACACTGTCCAATGCGGTTATCGACGACATCAATAAGATCAGTGCTGTTCAATCGGCACACGTCGTCAAGCTATAACACCTCTCACCGCAGTTCATAACGGCGCAGTACCCCAACAGAATCAACAACGGAGACCGCCGCATCTTCGATCGCAATTACGCGGCTTCCGTTGGCGACAGCCCCCCCTGTGCCAGCAACAACGATCTGACCATCATCCAGCAGGAATATCGCCGCTCGTTGACCATCCTCAACAGCAATCCCTATAAAGCTAAGCGTTGTACCCACAGCCGGCGTCGGCGAGACCGCACTATCGTTGGGCTTTTGAACAATGTTCGTGCCAGATTGACTCTGCGGAGTCGCCGATTCACTTTGGCTTCTTATAAGTAAAAATGGATTGCGCGACACATCTTGCGCCACTGGATTACGATCGAGACGCTCTCGCAAACGCTTGACCTCTAGCGCAAGGTCCGCAACTGCATCACTTGGCCCTATTGGCTCACGAACCATCGTTTGTGCACCTGCACTACTCTCAACCAGATTCTCATTCTGTCCCACCGTCGCACTACCACCAAAGAATGCCAAAGTAAGAACCGAGAGACCTACTACAGGAAGCATTCGCGAACTACTCATCATCAGCTATTGTTATAGATCTAATCCTTCCAACAAACCACTAACTAGAAACAACGGTGCGCGCGACTGCACGGAACGGCGTCAACCATGTTAGTATTCGCCGTGCATCCTGTTGCGACCGACGCGACGCACAAAAACACTCCTGCAAGCACTACTGTCGCTGTCATACCGGTACGGTTTGGTTCGACTCGGCTGCCAGGCAAGCCGTTAGCAGACATCGCTGGCCAAACCATGATCGAGCGAGTTTATCGCCGTGCACAACTTTCTAAAGCCGTAAACCAAGTTCTTGTTGCGACTGACGACAGCAGGATCGCGGACGTCGTAAATAAATTTGGTGGGAACGTTCGCCTAACAAAATCCGAACACCATACCGGAAGTGACCGCATCGCTGAAGTCGCTGAGTCTCTGACTTGCGACACAATTGTCAACGTACAAGGAGACGAACCGCTACTCGACCCACTACTAATTGACAACGTTCTGCATCGCCTACGCTCCGATCCGACCACTCACATAGTGACCGCACGCTGTCCTATCAAGACAAAGTCTGAATTCATCGACCCGCACATCGTCAAGGTAGTTGTTAACTCGGCAGCGGACGCACTCTATTTCTCCCGTTCTCCGATTCCGTACTATCTGAGCGAAACGGATCAGCCAAATCAAGATGCCGTACTCGGATTCAAGCACATTGGTCTTTATGCCTATCGACGGTCAACCTTGCTTGAACTCGCAAGGCTTCACCCGACGCCTTTGGAACAGATTGAAGAACTGGAACAACTTCGAGCCCTGCAATACGGGTATCGTATTGCCACTGTGGAAACGGACAGTCATCCGATTGGCGTTGATACCGCCGAAGACCTCGATAAAGTCCGTCGCCTTGTTTTAACTGGAGCCAATGAATGAACGTTGAATCCACATCAGAAACGTCAAATCGTCCTGTGAAATATATTTTCGTGACTGGTGGCGTCGTGTCATCCCTAGGCAAAGGCCTCGCCGCTGCCTCCATCGGAGCTCTTTTAGAAGGTCATGGCTACCGCGTTACACTGCAAAAACTCGATCCCTACGTTAATGTCGATCCTGGCACCATGAGCCCCTATCAGCATGGAGAGGTTTACGTAACAGCGGATGGAGCTGAGACAGATCTCGACCTCGGTCACTATGAACGTTTCACTAGCACCGTCACCACCAAAAATCACAATTGGACGACTGGAAAAATCTACCTCTCAGTAATCCAAAAAGAACGGCGCGGTGATTATCTCGGCCGAACAGTCCAAGTCATTCCACACGTAACCAATGAAATAAAAGAAAGTATGCAACGGGTTGCATCTGATGGGAGCGTTGACATCGTTCTCATAGAAGTTGGCGGAACAGTTGGTGATATAGAGAGCCAGCCCTACCTCGAAGCAATCCGTCAACTCCGACAAGACCTTGGTCGGGAGAACACGCTGTATATCCACCTTACGCTCGTTCCATTTATTGGGACAGCCGGTGAGCTCAAAACAAAACCGACACAACACAGCGTACGGGATCTGCGCTCCATCGGCATACAACCAGACATCCTTTTGTGCCGGACCGATCGCTTTCTTCCACGGGAGATTCGAGAAAAGATTGCTTTGTTTTGTGATGTCCCAGAAGAAGCAGTTATTACCGCAAAAGACGTCTCGAGTATCTACGAGGTCCCGCTTGTTCTCGCGGCGGAAGGCCTCGACGGCATCGTTTTAAGCGGCCTCTCGCTGCCGCCAGCAACGCCGTGCGACATGGATTCGTGGGTGAAACTTGTCAAACGCATCAAAAGTCCCAATGATGAAGTTACCGTGCACGTTGTTGGAAAATATGTCGGCTATGAAGATTCCTACAAAAGCCTGAATGAGGCTCTCTACCACGCCGGATTCACGCACCAACTGAAAGTCTCAATTAATTGGGTCGAGGCGGAAGCATTAGAAACCGACGGTGGCGACAAGCTTCTTGCTGGTGCCGACGGGATCCTCGTCCCTGGTGGTTTTGGAGACCGTGGCAGCCGCGGGATGATGCGGGCTGCCCAAATCGCCCGAGAGCAAGGCATTCCCTATTTTGGCATTTGCTACGGCTTCCAATGGGCAGCCGTTGAATTCGCTCGAAATGTCTGCGGTCTCGAGGCCGCCGACTCGACGGAATGCAACGAAGACACCCCTCACAAAGTAATTTACAAATTACGCGATCTATTGGGCGTCGACGATCTCGGTGGCACAATGCGTCTCGGAAGCTATCCGTGCAATCTCAAAGATGGCACTCGCACTTCTGATGCCTATGGCCGACAAGCCATCGCAGAGCGCCACCGCCACCGCTACGAATTTAATCGAGAGTACGAATCAGTACTTACCGAAAATGGACTAGTAATATCGGGCGAATCCCCTGATGGAAAATTTGTTGAAGCAATTGAACTACCTGAACATCCGTGGTTCGTTGCGGTTCAATATCACCCCGAGTTCCAGTCCAAACCGAGAGACCCGCATCCACTCTTCAACCAATTCATCAAGGCTACATACGACCATCGCCGAACCACTAAGTTAGCATCTAAAACAATGGCGTAGTTGAGTCACTAATATGCAGACACCCCTATAATTGTGGAAATGTACGACGTGCGTGTCGGAGATGTCGTGTTCGGGGAGGGTCAACCTTTAGCACTAATTGCTGGTCCTTGTGTCATCGAGAGTCGCGACCATGCTACCGATCTTGCCGGAACTATCCAGATGATGGCCAGAAAGTGCCAAGTGCCATTTATATTCAAGGCCTCCTTCGATAAAGCAAACCGAACCTCCCTTTCTTCATTTCGCGGCCCAGGGCTAACCAAAGGACTTCAGATTCTTGACTCAATTAAGACAGAACTCAACTGCCCAGTTTTAACTGATATCCACGAACCTGACCACGCAAAGCCAGCAGCCGAGATCGTAGATATTCTTCAAATTCCAGCGTTCCTCTCCCGACAAACTGATCTTATAGTCGCGGCTGCAAATACAGGACTTCCCGTAAATATCAAAAAGGGTCAATTCCTCTCGCCTCTCGATATTGGTTACGCGATTGAAAAAGCGACCTCGACCAGTAATCATCAAGTTCTAATTACGGAACGTGGTACATCCTTTGGCTACAACAATTTAGTCGTGGATATGAGGGCATTTCCTCAGTTGAAATCGTTCGGATACCCAATCATCTACGATGTAACGCACAGCCTTCAGATCCCAGGTGGCATGTCTGGGTCAAGCGGTGGACAGCCCGAATTCATCACGCCATTGGCATCCGCCGGTGTAGCGACGGGTATTGACGGTATTTTTGTCGAAGTCCACGACCATCCCGACCAAGCAAAGAGCGACGGACAAAACGCATTACACCTAGACCGGCTAGAGTCGCTACTAAAACGTCTTAAAGCAATCGACCATACGGTGCAACAGAACGGCGGAACGAACTAACACTATTGTGGCCACGAACAGTAACCCTCTGAACGTCAGCGAGCCGACTACCAATCGTCAGCGAGCCACCGAACTCGCATTAGCAAAGAAAGTTCTTCAAATTGAATCGGAGGCGGTCAATTCCCTTATAGGTCGTATCGATGAATCGTTCTTGCTCGCTCTTGACCTAGTGAGTAGCTGCCGCGGCCGAATCATTGCGACGGGTATGGGCAAATCCGGGATCATAGCCAGAAAACTCGCCGCGACTCTATCGAGTACGGGCACCGCAGCGTATTTTGTACATCCCGCTGAAGCCTTACACGGCGATCTTGGTGCAATTCAAACGACAGACATTATCGTGAGCGTGTCCCATAGTGGCGAAACGCCAGAACTTGCACGGCTCCTTGAAATGACAAAACGGATTGGCGTGAAGACAATTGCTCTGACCGGCGCCCCTAACAGCACACTCGGCGCCAATGGAGACATTACTCTTGATTGTGGCGTCAAGGCTGAGGCCTGCCCACTCAATCTCGCGCCGACTGCAAGCACGACAGCCGCATTAGCGCTTGGCGACGCGTTCGCACTCGTACTTGCTTATCGAAATGGCTTCAAGGAGACTGATTTTGCTCACCTCCACCCTGGCGGCGTCCTCGGCAAACGTCTATTGCGTATCGACGAACTTATGCACACTGGCTCCAACATGCCGACTGTCAACGCAACAACATTATTTCGTGACGTAATTAACACTATCTCTGCAGCTGGTTTCGGAATGACCTGCGTAAAAAGTCAGGACGGTCTTCTTATCGGTGTTGTGACTGATGGAGACATCAGGCGATGCCTAGCGTCAACTACAGACATCGAAAACAAAACGGCTCGTGACTTGATGACGTCACGGCCCCATCACGTTAAGCCGGACACACTAGCAGTCGATGCTCTCAACATCATGGAGCAAAACCGCATAACATCGTTACCGGTGGTAGACGATGGAGGGCGGTTACACGGAATTTTGCATCTGCATGATCTCTGGCGAACAGAATGGTTTTAACTAACTGAACAGCTAACAGATGAATGACACGATCACACTCGCTATTGCAATTCTGTCGCTGCTTATTGGGCTTGCGACCGGCAAAGCCTGGGAACGATACAAACTGCGTGATGGCCGCTGGATCGACCGGCGAAAAATACAGAACTCTCCACACTACATACTCGGCCTCAATTTTCTTGTTTCGAACCAAATCGATCTTGCTATTGAAGAACTTACGAAAGCGGCCGGCCTAGACGCTCCCGCACTTGAAATACATCTTATTTTAGGCAATCTCTATCGTGAACGCGGCCAAGTAAGCAAGGCGATTCAGTTGCACCAAAGTCTCCTCAAACGACCTAAGCTAACTCCAATGGAACAGGCGTATGTCCTACTTTGCCTTGGGCTCGATTTTAAACGAGGGGGGTTTATCGATCGAGCCTTTCAAGCGTTTTCGGAAGTCACGCGACTAGACCCTGGCAATCAATATGCGCTCTTGAATCTTGAAAAACTGCATGAAGAACAACAGCAGTGGGAAGAAGCCCACGCAATTCGCCAACGACTCACTGACAGCGCCCCCGATGGAGAAAAACCGCGC
>CAZWKO010000068.1:0-10170 GCA_964634925.1 uncultured Vicinamibacteraceae bacterium | reverse complement strand
GGGGACCCATTGCGTTGCACCGGCGGGACTCTTTACCTGTTGCCATTCATAGCCGAACAGATTGTCAAAGTAATTGTTGTCCCACTGTGCCGGGTTTGTTGTCCACGCGCCCTCTAGACCGCTGGAGATCGTATCGGCAGCGTTCCCACTGCCAAAACTATTTTTCCAGCCGAAACCTTGTTCTTCTACGCTGGCACCTTCCGGTTCGGGACCCACGTGCTGTTCTGGGTTTGCGGCACCGTGCGCTTTGCCGAATGTGTGTCCACCAGCGATGAGCGCGACGGTTTCTTCATCGTTCATCGCCATGCGACCGAACGTTTCTCGAATATCTCTTGCCGCTGCGAGTGGGTCCGGGGTGCCGTTTGGCCCTTCAGGATTTACGTAGATCAGACCCATTTGGACGGCGCCGAGAGGATTTTCAAGATCTCTATCTCCGGTGTAGCGTTCGTCCGCAAGCCACGTTTCTTCTTGTCCCCAGTAAATGTCCTCTTCCGGTTCCCAGACGTCTTCACGCCCCCCAGAGAACCCGAACGTTTTCAATCCCATCGATTCTAGGGCACAGTTGCCGGTGAAGATCATCAGGTCGGCCCATGAGATTTTCCGGCCATATTTTTGTTTAATGGGCCAAAGCAAAAAGCGTGCTTTGTCGAGGTTGACGTTGTCAGGCCAACTGTTCAGTGGTGCAAAACGTATTGTGCCAGAGGATGCGCCGCCTCGGCCGTCTCCGATGCGGTACGTGCCGGCACTGTGCCACGCTAATCGAATAAAAAGCGGTCCGTAGTGCCCGTAGTCAGCCGGCCACCAGTCTTGAGAAGTTGTCATTAGCTCCTCGATGTCGCTTTTCAGTGCACTCAGGTCAAGAGTTTTGAACTCCTCGGCGTAATGGAAGTCCTTGCCCATAGGGTCTGATAACGGAGAATTTTGCTGAAGAACCTTCAGATTTAACTGATTCGGCCACCAGCGTTGATTCGCCGCCGTCCCCTTTGCTGTGTGTCTATCAGACCCGCCCAACGCTGGGCATTTACTGTCACTCGCCATGCTGTCTCCAATCGTGTTCTTAATTCTTGTTCAAGCTAGATGTCTCTGTAGGGATCATAACGCGACAGAACGAGTCGCATTAAAACTCTAGTTTTACTCCGAAGGTTGGGAATGCTCCCAGTCCTTCCTCCACATTGAGTCCTGTTCGTTCTTGGAACTGTCGTGCGTCAATATTGTCATGTCCGTAGAGATTGATGATATCGAGAAATGTGATGACACTAAGCCGCCCGATGCGTTTTCGGTAGTCCAGTCTGAGATTCAATGTGTGGAAGGCAGGGAGCCGGTCCACGTTACGCGCTGTAATTTCTTTAGAGTAGCGTAGGAGTGCCGAGTCATTAAATACATTGCGATGGATAATAAAAGCATCAGTCGGTCGTCCACTGGCGATGCGCCACTTCCCTGCCAGTGACCACGAATCATTGAACTCGTAGGCTACTAGCGTGTTGAGAATATGCGGGCGATTAAAGTCACTAGCGTACCGGCCTTCGCCTAACTTATCGTCTCGGACAGAACGTTGATAGGAGTAGGTGACCTGTCCGTACCACTGGTCGATTAATCGTTTGGATAATAGCAAGTCGATACCAGAGGAGTAGCCTTCCCCAGTATTAGATGAGAAACCGGTTGTCCGATCTCCGCGAACAACGAGTTTGTCGAGTGTTTGGTAGTATCCCTCGGCGCTCAGCTGTAAGTCGGTCCGAAGCGTTCTTCGGATTCCGACGGTGATTTGCCGAGATCGTTCATTCTGAAGAAGCGCATTGAGTGGGTTGCCGGCCAATTGAATGAACTGGGGATGTTGGTAAAAAATTCCTCCACCAATCGTCAAGCGTGTCACAGTATCAAGATTGATAGACAGACTCGTACGAGGTGACCACAGGGACTGGCCTGCAAAGCCATCATGCTCCCATCTCAAGCCGGGCGTTAGCGTGACTCGATCACCCAGTGCCCAGGCATAGTCTCCATAGAGTGCTGTTCTCAGTGCGTCATTGGTGAATGTCGAGTTGACAAATTCTGGCTTGAGCACAATGAATCGCTGGAGTGGATCTGGCCGGAAGTCATTTCGATCGTACACATGTCGAATCAATTCACCATTGAGGGCGATATCGTAGTCAACAGCAACCTGTGTCGCACGGGCCCCGGCGGAGAATCGATCGTTGGTCGTAGTGACATAGTTAAAATCGCTACGCCATCCATATTCACGCTCTCCTTCTCCGACATCAAAGATGTTCGGTCGGGTCGCGATGTCTTCGGCTCGTAGTTCAGTAATAGACGTAAAGTCTGGGAAGGAATCTCCTTGGATCGAGTGTTTATCACTGTTCCGATAAAAGAAGGTGTTCGTCAGGAAGCTTGATTGGCTGGTTAACCAGCGCCAGTTGACTCCGACTAAGCTGCTGTCTTGTGACGTGTTGGCGAGAAATGTGTTTTCAAAGTTTTCACTCTTGACCACATTGTCAATGGTGCGTACATATCGTTCGGGGGCATAGATACCGAGGACATTAACTCTGTGCCGATTATTTACTTCCGTGGTCGTTTTAATAATCACATCTTCTAGACTCGGACTACCGATCGATTCCGCGCCAATTAATCTGAATAAACGGCCGAAGTTTTGTGCGCGCGCAGAAAAAAGCACTGCCGTATTGTCGAACGCGTATGTTGGGCCATCGTAGTTGAACTCCCAACCGGCAATGTCAAGACGCCCGCTAAATGACGGAGTGACCGGATTTCCTTCGGCAACTTCGAGTTGCAGTAGGGATCCGTTTTTTCCACCATAGGCGGCAGGGAAGCCACCTGGTTGAAACTCAACACTTTGGATTAGGTTTGGAGCGAAGATGGAAAAGCGCCCTCCTCCATCTAGGTCTTCTTGTTCTCCGATCGTCTGATCGAAATGAACGACTTTTTCAAACGGGATGCCATCGACAAGGATTAGGTTGTCCCGTGGTCCACGGCCACGAACCGAAAATGATGCAAATTGACCAGTTGATGCGACGCCAGGCAAGCTATCCAGTGCCCTTAAAACATCGCCAGCTGAGCCTGGTGTACGACGTATCTCTTCTCTGTTGTAGCTGGTCGTTGTGACAGGCGCCCGCGGGTCGCTGTTGACGGTGCTGGGCGTGACAACCACAGTTTCCGAGATCGTCATCCGTTGCAGTTCGACAACGAGAAAGGCAGTTTTGTCACGCACGACGCGAATTTCACCTGAGGCGGCTGGTTGATAGCCCTCAGCTTCGACCAGTAACTGATAGACACCTTCTTGGCTTTGCACGAAATCGAAGACGCCCTCGGCCCCACTTGTTGTTAAATCACTCTGTCGGCCATTTTCCAGTAGCGTTATCGTTGCGTTGGCGAGAGGTCGTTGTGTTCCAGCATCGAGGACTTCTCCTCGAATTGCAGGTGGAGCCTGACTTTGCCCGGACGCCGCAATCAGAGAGCTAGACGCGATTACCGCTATGAGAAAAGTTGTCGTGAAACGAAGCATTGGAATCGAAGTTTGAGTGTAATCGTCACGTAAAATATTTTACTTACAGTGCTTTTTATATGTGCCCTCAGTGGTTGTTTTCTTAACTGAGAAGCAACTGTTCTTCGCGATTTGTTGCGAGGCGAAAATGCAGCAGGCTAGAAAGCTTCATTTACTGCAAAATACAGACCACGCGATCCATCGCGCCCCCATGCGTAGTCGATGGCAAGGTTTGAGCGACGATGCTTGTCTAGTTTAATTCTCAGCCCTATGCCGGCCCCGGGCATCCAGCGTTGAGCGTGCCTGGTTGTATCGTCGCTTAAGCGACTGGTGTTGAGAAACGATACGGCTCCGAAGAGGTCATTGGCCGTAATGCCGACACGGTATTCGATTTCCGCGTACAACCAGTCACGGCCTCGAAAACGTCCAGATCGATAACCTCGTGCGGTACGGCCATATGTATCCCAGCCGACACTCGGTAAATCAAAGTACGGTGGGTGGCCCGAGGGTGTCATCCATGCTAGTCCCCACAGGGCCACACCCTGTCGTCGGTTTTGTGACAGTGGTTGATACGCCCGTCCTTCAAGCAGAAAACTATCCCAGTTGCGATCACTACCGAATCCAGTCCGATAAAACTTGTAGCCTGCTTTGCCAAAGACGCCGCGGGCAGGGTTTAGCGGGTGGTCTCGTTGGTCGAAGACAAGATTCAGGGACACGCCTGATGAGGTGGTGTTACTGAGCACGACTCTGTTCTGTGTCATCAGAGCCCTGTTGGTGATGGTGTCAGTGGTCAATGCGATCCCGCGATGTGTATCGAGGTGATATCCGATGCCGAGTTCAAGATTGTTCCAGATCGGACGTGACACGATTTGGTGCAATCGGTACCACGTATAGTCAACGTCAGCGGACGGTATAGACCGACTGTTACTGCCGAGACCATGAGTTTGTTCGAGATAATCATAGAAACGCCAATCGCCTGTTAAGTGCCACGAGTTGTTTGGAGCATAAAGATCAGATCGTCCCACAATCAAGACTTGTTTTTTTGTTGTGACAGTCGCTGAGAGCAGTGTTGAAGACAGGCGTGTGGTCAAAGGGTTTCCCCAATAATTCGTGACTGTCGCGAGTGCGCCTCCCGAAAAACCAAGCGCAGGATTACTGCTGAATGTTGGAAACAATAAGAAGCGCGTGTTGTCGGTGTCCTCAGTAGGTGTTTGAGTTTCTTCTTCATCGTCACTGTTGCGGTCCAGCAGTGCAGCGATGATGTCGCCGAGATCGCGCTGTGATGACTGGTCGGCTGATGCTGATTGGGCCGAGACAACAACAGGGTGCTCAGATAGAGATAGTCCGGTGAGATAGAACAGAAATAAGATTGCGCCGATTCGGTGCCGTTGAACGGTCATACTCGAAGCCAGCGTGATTGGTTGTAGCCGTAAGAGAATTTAATTTGATTTCGAAGTTTTCTACGAAACGTCGATGCGTTCGTATCCGGTTGAGTGACCACAAGGACTGTGCACCTAATCTCTCTAAATTGTGATGTTGGAATTCACGGTGAATCGTACTAGTCAACGGTCAGGCCCGCCGCGTCGGCAAGGAGTGGATAAAACTGTAAAAACACATTGTCGCGTGCGGCGTGGTCAACGTGACAGGTATAACAACCTTGGTTCTTCGGGAATGGCTGTGCGCTGGTTCTGGCACGATCGCCGCCACCAAAATCATAGTAGGCCCACCCTTCATCGACGCGTGACGAATCTTTAACCGCTAATTCGACCGCGAAGACGTCAGCGGCGAAGCGGCCATGTCGAGCGGGCATGGCATCGTTCTCTGTTCCGCGCACTAGCAGTGCGAGCATGGTGCCTTCGCGGAATTCACCTGTTCGAACAAAGTGATCATAGGACGTTGGCTCCATGAGGGTGTGATTAAAGGATTCCCGCCGGGGTGTTTCTTCGTTATAGCTCAAACCGAGTGAGGTGCCGACGAGAGTCCATCGTAGGTAATCAGGTGGAAGTTGCAGCGCGCCATCGCGGTCGTACATGGGCATTTGATGACTGTCGTTGTGGGTGGTGGTTTGCGCAAAGAGCGTGAAGGCCAGGCTGGTTCCCGCAATTAGACAGGTGATGACGAAGACGACGAGTTGCTGCTGTTTGATGTAGGGCACGTGGTCTCTCCGGTTAAATGTCAGTTAAACAGCCGCCACATTTGCGCGACGACAAAGCACACCGTAAACCCCATAACGAGCGGCAATACGGTCGCAAGCATTGTCCATCGTGCACTCCGTGTTTCCATGAAGATCGTATAGATAGTCGTTGAGCACGGATTATGAAGCAAGCTAAACAACATTAAATTTACACCGGTTAAAAGTGTCCACCCGCTCCCACGAAGTAAATCACTCGTTGCGGTTGCACTATCAAGTTCAAACATGACCCCTGTTCCTGCGCCACCGGTTAATTGGTCTGTGAGCACAGTCAGCATCAAAATGGTTGGGATGACAATTTCATTGGCGGGAATAGCGATGATGTAAGCCACCAAAATCACACCATTCAGCCCGAGAAACAGACCGAATGGGTTGAGCCATGCCACCGCGTGTTCCGCAATACTTAGGGAGCCGAGGCTCACATTGGAACTCAACCAGATCGCAGCTCCGGCGGGCACAGCAAAAATGACGGCGCGCCAGAGGACAATCAGTGTTCGGTCAATGATCGATGTGTAAAGTGTCTGTAAAACGCGTGGTGGTCGATACGGAGGAAGTTCAAGGCTAAAACTGGTTGCTTGGCCACGAAGCACCGTGTGAGAGAGCAGCCACGATGAGACAAACATCGTCCCCACACCGAGTAGAGCGATTCCAACAACTGCGGAAGCGGATGCCAGTCCGGCAAGATGAGCGGGCGCCAGTGCGCCAATGAAAATGGTTGCGATGAGAATTTGAGTTGGCCACCGCCCATTGCAGAGTGAGAAATTGTTTGTAAGGATCGCGATGAGTCGTTCTCGGGGACTATCGATAATTCGCGTCGCAACGACCCCTGCCGCGTTACAGCCGAATCCCATACACATGGTTAATGCTTGTTTGCCATGTGCGCCAGCACGTCGAAACAGAGAGTCGAGGTTAAAGGCCACGCGTGGTAGATAGCCAAAGTCTTCAAGTAACGTAAACAGCGGAAAAAAAATGGCCATAGGTGGCAACATCACAGCGACGACCCACGCGGTCGCGAGGTACACCCCGTCGAACAGGAACCCATTTGCCCACCAGGGAAGCCCGATTGATTCACCAAATGTATGTAACAGTGGATGCATGGTGTCGATGAGGAGTGTCGCCAGCATTGCCGACGGAACATTGGCTCCTTCAATGGTGGTCCAGAAGACAGCGGCAAGAATCAAGAGCATGACGGGAAAACCGACCCACCGATTGGTCAAGAGACGGTCAAGTGCCCAATCCATATCGACGCTGGCCTTTTTGAGTCCGCGTACCTGCGATGCTGCCGCAATCTGTTGTGCCGCCTGGAACGTACGTTCGGTCATCTTGTCCTGAAAATCGGAGGGAAGTTCCCATCGAAGTTTTTGTGCTTGTTCAAGCACTTTGGACCGTTGGCCCTCTGATCTTTCTACGGCATTCTCGGTAACGGTGTCGTCTCCGATTCGTCCAAGTTCACCGGACCGAACTGCATCGATGACGGCATCATCCGCGGTCAGAAGTCTTTGCGACACCCATCGACTACTTGGGAGTCCAGGAAAAGTTTGTTCGACCACGGTTGTGAGTGACGCCACTGCTCGTTCGACTGTCTGCTCCTGGCGGGCGATTCGATACGGTGTTGTCTGGACTGAGCCGGTGGCAACATCGTGAGTGGCTTCGAGTAGTTCATTGATTCCGATGTTTGACCGTGCCGCACCCGCAATCACGGGGACGCCCAGTTGCTGTTCGAGTTGCTTTGCGTCGATTCCAATGCCGTGACGTCGTGCTTCATCAGTCAGGTTGAGATACACGACAACGCGATTTGTGATGTCTAATATTTGTAAGGCGAGATTGAGATTACGTTCCAGTCTGGTAGCGTCAACAACAACAACAGTGACGTCAGGACGTCCAAATAAGATGAATTCTCGCGCTACTTCCTCATCGACACTTCCCGCTTGTAACGAGTAGGTGCCTGGCAAGTCAACCAGTTTGATCCGTTTATTGCGGTGAGCAAAGGCACCTTCGGCACGCACAATGGTTTTGCCTGGCCAATTCCCGGTGTGCTGTCGTAGTCCCGTCAGTGCATTAAAAACGGTGCTCTTTCCGACATTTGGATTTCCTGCAAGGGCAATTAGGATGTCCCATTTGTTTGGATTCAGGCCAAGCCTGACAAGATTTTCTTTTCGGTACGTAGCTGCACTGCTAGATATACGCATTGGGTTTGTCATCAACTACTTGAAGCGGCCACAGTATCCGAAATGCGTTCGACGGCAATCCAAGATGATTGAGTTGAACGTAATGCGATGAGCGCACCACGAATGCGATATGCGATTGGATCACCACTCGCACTCGTCAACTCTCGTCGAACTTCGGTTCCACGAATGAGACCAAGGTCCAACAGGCGTCGTCGCTGAGGACCCTGACAGGCACGAGAGATGGCAAGTACCCGGACAGTTTCGCCAGGGGCGATGTCATGCAGTGTCGTGTTGGCCGTGGCGGCGCGCTCTCCAACAGGGAGTTCCCGTATGGTGATATTACCCGCGGCAACGGAATCGATGTCCCATTCACGACCGCCGGACCTTACACGGACGGCGTGCATCGACCGGTTCACAATGTCGAGTCGTTGGCCTAGCGAGAGTCCGTCATTGAGTAATGCGTCGTAGATTTCACGAGGTTCGTCTTCGAGATGAATAATTTCGACGGTACGACCTGGGTCGGACGCTACAAGGGGGGCTCCATTTATTTGGGGAACGTCCCCAGTTGCTGAGGGAATAGGGTCACCGTGAGGGTCCCACGGTGGATGACCAAGCCGTGTGTCGAGGGCATCTACTTCTGCCGGTGATAGCGTGTGTTCCATACGTTCGGCTTCGTCGTGCCATTCCGTAGCGGGAACACCGGTGCGGTCGGCCAGGTACCGTTCCCACATTCGATGTGTGCGGACAAGTTGTAGAGCGGACTGCAGGCCGTCTTTTGTTAGTGTCAGACCTTGAGTGGTGGCAGAGACTAAGCCCATTTCTGTCAGGCGAGAAAGTAACGTTGCGGCATGAACTCGCGAGGTTTCAAGTTGTCCGGCGAGGCTTTCGAGCGACGTCTGACGACCTGCGCTGTGGCAGGTATAGAGATGTTTAAGTGCGTCTTCGAGTCTGGTCCGTTCGTTTAGATGTGCCAGTCGTTGCAGGCGTGAAACAAGTCCTTTTCTGGGCCAAAATGAAGTAGCGACGACTCCAGCGGTTACGAAGAAAACGAATAATGAAAAAAGAGGGTCCGGCATTGTTTGCTGATTTTGAATATCCAAAAAAAAATTCTCTATTAGTCTAAACTATCTTTACCTGCTAGTATCAGGTTTTCACGCACTGGTAATTCCGTATTCATTGCAACGAGAGAGGTTCTCATGCGTCGCCCTGTTATTCGCTCCGTGTTTGTGCTTTTGGCGCTCAGTGTTCTGGCTGCGCCGACCATGGTGGGTGCTCAGACCGTCATCACGAGGGGCGAAGCTATTGGAGGTTCGCCCGTGGTCGATTTGGAGCGAGCGCTTCGTTCAGTTGACCAATATGCTGACCAAACAGTGGTTCTTGAAGGTGCTGTGAAGAAAGTTTGCCAGATGAAAGGCTGTTGGATGGAACTGACGTCACAAGGTGCTGATCGAGGCATCCGCGTGACATTTAAGGACTATGCCTTTTTTGTTCCGACCGATTCGACGGGATACGACGCGCGACTCGAGGGTATGTTTGAAGAGAATGTTTTTTCAAAAAGTGACGCAGATCACCTTATCGCTGAAGGTGTCACATTACAGAGAAACCCTGATGGGACAGCGACAGAAGTTAGTTTTGTCGCGCAGGCCGTCGAGCTTTGGCAGTAGGTAAATATTACTCTTGTACGCTCACGTCAACGTGAGCCGTGGTCCAGCAGCATTGATCACCGCTGCCACCGTTACCGGAAATGTCATTGACCGTGACGATCAAACGGTAATCACCGGGTTCAGCAAAGGTTGCTAGTGAGGTGGTTTCTCCACCAGAGATATCTTCAAATGCATGGCGAGCTTGGTCGTTCGGAAGCACAATCGCACCAATGACCTGTGGCATCCTAGTGTCTTGGTCATTCGACTCAAAGGCAAACTCGACGTCAGCAGGCCCACGGTAGAGTTCCCATCGTAGCGTAAGCGGTGGCCGTTCTCGACCACGCCGTGGATGTTGTGGCGGATTTGTTAGTGGGACATCAGAGGCATGCGCCCACAATTCCAGTGGCTGTCCGACGGTTGCTGTGTAGGAAGTCTGGACACCTCGCGAGGGGCCTTGCAATGAATCACCGCCCGGCACTACCCGCAGTGTTGGCGGAACGTTTCCATTGGCCCGATTTAAAAACATATCGACGTAGTAAGCCGGGTTTAGCCAGAACGTCACCACAGACTGCTGGTTATTGGCCGTTAGTGTCCACGTGAATTCTTGGTCTTCGGAGTCAGCCGGCACGGTAATTGAGAATACGCCCCATTCTCGCCCAGGAAAAAAATGTGACGGTT
>CAZWKO010000067.1:0-10290 GCA_964634925.1 uncultured Vicinamibacteraceae bacterium | reverse complement strand
TATGGTGGGCGCTAGTGGATTCGAACCACTGACCCCCGCCGTGTGAAGGCGATGCTCTACCACTGAGCCAAGCGCCCGACCCGAAACCAATCCTGTTTGAAGTGTAACCGGAAGTGCAAACTACGCGCTAGCTCATCTAACGTGCTTCGGCAATAAGAGCATTTAACATCCTTACATACTGCGCTTCAGCATCTGCCTCGCCACCAAACAACACTGGCCCAGCTCCGGTATCGACCATGTCGACACTTGTTGCTTCGGCGCCACTCATCAAACCATCTGCTCCGACATCGGTAATCAACACTTTGGTATCTGGTATTGACGCACCATTTAGATCTAAATAAACCTCTCGATAGTCACCACTACTAATCTTTTCTTCAACATACATCGGCACCTCGTAACGCGCCGACACTACAATCAGTTGCCCTGGAAAGACGAGCGCCGCCACAAAACGATCGGTTTCCTCTGAATCTTTTGCCGCTATAGCATCTAGCTGAGCACCCTTCAAAAGCTGCACAAGTTCTCCGGCTAATACAGGCGATTGCTGCGCGTAGCCACTCGATACACTAAAGAGTCCGGTTAGCACCCCTACTAGCGCCACTATTCCGTGCACTCGCATTCGAATCCGCATGAAGTTGTCCTCCCGCGAGACGAAGTTAATTTTTATGCTTCTCTTAGTATCACCAGGAAAGCGATGCGTCAATAACTGAATCTATTGAAGGAAAAACAGTTATTCCGGGGCCGACGAACTTTTGTCGCTATCCGTCCGTGGTTTTGATTGCGTGGCTTCGTCCCGAAAAGCAGAAAGCGCCGCGCGCAAACCAAAAAGAAATCCGGCTCCCTGCTTGAGAGGTGTGAAGACGGAGCGGTCCGCGACGGCCATGATTTCATCAATTTTCTCAATAAGATGACTCGCAATCTGGTCCAGCCGTTCGGCCTGATTGCTCGCGAAAGATGTCACTCGAGCGACATCACGACTTACCGCATCGACTCTCGTAAGAGTCGGTTTGATTTCGTGTTCAATAACATCCACGAGTCGACTGACCCGCTTAGCAAGTCGCAGAGCAAATATAACGACTCCAATCTGCACAATTGCAATAATGACCGTAGCGACTGCGATCACCGACAGCAATAACGTCGACTCAGCCATTTACACTACGCCTACCCCTCAATAGACTCATCTTCGAGTTGAGCCGTAGTGTCGCCAGTCGCCCGCTCTCTCGCCCGCTCGTAGACATCCCGACCACGATCGACTGCTGTCGACAAGTTGTCTCGTTGCTGACGTACAAACTCGCGGCCACGCTGTGCAGCATCGCTCGCCCGGACCCTGCCTTCACGTGCACGATCATTTAAATAGCGCCGGGCCTCGTCGCCGGTCGTGGGAGCACAAAGCAAAGCGGCTGCGGCTCCAGTTACCGCCCCCATCACAAAAGCCAACAGTACAAGACCTGTTTGTGCATCGTTATCTCTTGACATATACCTCCTCCACTAATCACATCTTCTCACATCAAATAGAACTACGGCGATTCGTCGACTCCAAGTTCATGTTTCTGGAGCTCACGAATTCGATCTCGCAGCGTCGAGGCCTGCTCGAAATCAAGATTGTTCGCTGCTTCACGCATGTCAACACGAAGCGATGCCACATGCTCATCAAGTTCAGCCTGATTGCTAAACGTCATCCTTCGTTCTCCAGAAACAGGACCTCTCGCATAATCTCTTTCGTACACACTCGACATTACACCGTCAATTTCCTTGACAATCGATTCCGGCGTAATTCCATGTTCCTTGTTGTACGCCGTTTGTCGTTCCCGTCGGCGGTGCATCTCGTCAAGAGCGCGTCGCATCGAATCAGTCACAGTATCCGCATACATAATGACCTGACCATTCACATTACGAGCAGCTCGGCCTGATGTTTGAATTAGTGCGCCGGTAGATCGCAAAAAACCCTCTTTGTCAGCGTCCAAAATTGCGACTAACGATACTTCCGGCAAATCGAGGCCTTCGCGTAACAAGTTAATACCAACGAGAACGTCAAACATGCCACGGCGCAAATCACGTAGGATTTCAATACGCTCCAGTGTATCTATATCGGAATGAAGGTAACGAACACGAATTCCCAATTCATGGTAAAACTGAGTTAAATCTTCTGCCATTCGTTTCGTGAGAGTCGTAACAAGGGTTCGTTCATGTCGCTCTGCGCGAATACGAACTTCGTACAATAAGTCGTCAACCTGGTTTTTTACTGGCCTGACATCAACACTGGGATCAACCAGTCCAGTCGGACGAATAATTTGCTCCACAACAACACCACCGCTTCGTTCAAGTTCGTATGGGCCTGGCGTCGCTGAAACAAAAACAACCTGACCAACACGCTCACTCCATTCTTCAAAACTCAACGGCCGATTATCAATCGCCGAGGGAAGCCGGAAACCGTGTTCAACCAAAACACTCTTGCGTGACCGATCTCCGTGATACATACCTCGAACCTGCGGAACCGTTTGATGGCTTTCATCAATGATTGTCAGCGCGTCCTCCGGAAGATAGTCAAGCAAAGTTGGAGGTGGTTCTCCAGCACGACGTCCAGAAAGATGTCGGGAATAGTTTTCAATTCCATGGCAATATCCAATCTCCTTAATCATTTCCAGATCAAACATCGTCCGCTGATGTAACCGCTGAGCCTCCAATAATTGTCCATTTTTCTCGAGATAAGTCCGGTGTTCTTTGAGTTCCGTTTTAATCAACTCAACCGCCAACAGTGAACGTTCTCTGGGAGTAACAAAATGTGACTTCGGAAAAATAACAACCTTGTCATGTCGACGATACGATTCGCCTGTCAATGGATCGAAGCTACTCAAGTTATCTACTTCATCGCCGAACAATTCAATCCTAATACCTTCTTCATCGTACGACGGATAAACCTCAATGATGTCTCCTCGAACTCGAAACACTCCCCGCCTAAACTCGTGGTCGTTGCGTTCATACTGGATCTCCACTAATTGCCTCAGAATCGCGTCCCGAGTAATCACCTCTCCTTGTTGCAGGGACAGCAACATACCGTAATACGCATCAGGCGAACCCAATCCGTAGATGCACGATACACTTGATACGATTAGAACATCTCGCCGTTCGAATAACGCTCGAGTCGCGGACAGACGCATCCGGTCGATTTCTTCATTAATCGTGGCTTCTTTTTCGATATAAGAGTCAGTAGATGGCACATAGGCTTCCGGTTGGTAATAATCGTAATAACTTACGAAGTACTCAACCGCATTCTCTGGGAAAAAGCGTTTGAATTCTTGATAGAGTTGCGCGGCCAGCGTCTTGTTATGCACCATGACCAGTGTGGGCCTATTCACAGTTGCCACGACATGGGCCATCGTAAAAGTCTTACCGGAACCGGTCACTCCAAGTAGGACCTGATGCCCGTCTTCTCTATCTAGTCCGGAACACAGCTCACGAATAGCCCGCTCTTGGTCGCCACGGAGCTCAAAATCTGAAACGAGTTTAAATTGGTCGTTGTTCGAGGACATAGACACGACGCATACGCCTATAATTAGCTAAGCATCGTACCACGAAGGTATCGGCAGAGTGCCGGAGAGATCGCCAGAATCAGCTTTGAGTCAGCGTTCCTCTTCAACGTAGATCGCATAGTAGCCGGATCGAGACCTTATTTCAGCTCGCCTCAAGCCCTCGGTTTGAGAACGAAGGCGAACTTCAAGTTCTCGCCAACTACCATCCTGCTCTTCATTGGTCGAAATAAAACCAACAGAATACCGCGCATTCAATTCGGCTTCGATCTGCTCATAGATACCATCAAGCTCATCAGTCTCTTGCGGGAAATACGCACGCCCTCCCGTAGAGTCAGTCAACTCTTCAAGAAACATCCTTTGCCGTTGCCGAGAACTAGCACGCAGATATCGCTGCAGACCAATGGCGTAAACGGTTACGTCTGAAGCGCGCAAAAGATCTCTCGCATCCTCAAATGACATCTGACTTCGGGTATCCTCGCCATCGGTATACAACACTAAAATCTTGCGGCCATCCTGTTCAAAAGCCCCGTCAAGGTAGACACCGAGAGCATCATACAAAGCGGTATCTCCACTGGGACGACTAGCACGTATCCTCTCGACAAGCCGTGGAAATCCTTCACGCCCATAGCGTCCGACCCGCACCTCAGTATCAAAATCGACCACCGTCGTATCCGCAGCATAATCCAACGCTCGAAGAAATTTAATCGCCGCTGTTTTCTGAAACCTATCGTCTTGGGCCATACTCCCACTCGCATCTAGTAACAATCCGAGATGCAGTGGCATCACATCGTTATCACTCGACAAGCCTCGAGCAAAATATGCGACCTCCTGTAACTCCCCATCCTCAAGTAATTCAAAATCGACGGCACTAAGTTCAGTGATTGGTTGTCCATCGCGGTCAAGTACCGTGACGCTAACGTGAACAAGGTCGATTCTGCTACTAAATCTCGGCTGTAACGCCAAAACCATAGATGAACAAAGGAGGGCAACGATCGCTCCGCACCAGTAACGAGCCATCAGGTCTCGAATAATAACTCATCATAAGTACACGCTGTCATATACTTAGCGGCTGCAATGAATTGCGTAGCAGTCTGCCAGGACGACCTGATCGTCAAGACTCTACATGAGGCCCTCAGCCCCACACTTGACATTTCATTTCTAGTCGAAGACCAATCTCAGGGGCGACGGCTTCGTAATGCCGGACTTTCAACTCGGGTTGGCAATCCGTATCAAATCAAAACTTACCTTCAGACGAAGATTACCGCCGATACGTGCATTATTATAGAAGACAACGGTCGAAGAGACATTCAAGCTATCGTCGAAGCTGCGGGGGGAGCCGGAACATCATTAGTCTACGTTTTGCGTGTAGGAAGCCACAAAACCAACCTGGCCGAAAATGCAATCGCCCTCCCAAATGTCAGCACACTTACATTATCTGAACTTACGAGAACTTCACTTATCGACGCTCTCAGCCGAACACTTACCCGTTCTTTTGTTCGACAATACCAAAAGCACTTTGAGGATGCGGACCGTGTTCTAATCCTGCTCCACAATGACCCAGACCCCGATGCCCTAGCGAGCGGCTTGGCACTTAGAACCCTACTCCGTCGGACAAAAACGACCGCGATTATAGGCGCATTGCAGGGTGTCACGAGGCCTGAAAACCAGCGAATGACCAATCTCTTAGGCATTAAAGTTGAATCAATCACCGCAGAATCTCTAGCAACATTTGACCGCATTGCAACCATTGACGTGCAACCACACTATTTTGGCGGTCTTCTTAATCACGTAGATCTTGTCATCGACCATCATCCAAAACGGACGGGCAACCAAGCACTTTTCAAAGACATTCGATCCGATTTGGGATCGACCGCAACGATCCTGACAAACCACCTCCGCTCGGTAGATGCCAACGTATCCGAACGAACCGCAACTGCACTCCTTTATGCGATCAAATCCGATACGTTATTTCTATCTCGGCGGACTAATCGCAGTGACCTTGAAGCCTTTACATTTCTATATCAGCTTGCTGATGCCCAACTCGTAAGAAAAATGGAAGGTTCTGGCGTCACACACGAACGACTTCAGTACATCGCCAAAGCCTCACAAACTGGCAAGATACGAGACCAGTTGTTTACAGCATGTCTTGGGCTGGTGCCTCGCGAGGATATTGTTACGTATGTCGCAGATTTTCTATTGCAAGTCGAAGATCTTAAATGGTCGGTGATCGCTGGACAGATTGACGACAGAATTGTGATTTGCGTCAGAAATGTCGGCTACACCCGCCACGCTGGAACATTCGTCAATAAATGGTTCGATGATATTGGAAGTACAGGCGGCCATCGCTCGATGGCCAAAGCAATCGTACCCACTGATGAATTTGCGAATAAATTTGGCGCAATCGAAACCGATCAAATTACAGAGTTGCTCGAAGAACTGGCGGTGACATTTATCATTGACCCGTCATAAAAGACTTGATCAAATCAATCAATTCAATTCCAACTAGTACCACTCATCCAAATGTCCAGACACAACTGTGCTCGATTACTGTGTCTCGTCGTCAACCTCATACTCGTGAGCCGCCAGTCGCTCAGAAATAGAATCCGTGCCATACGATTGTTTTCCAGACGGCGCGTCAATAAGCTCGCCACTTTCCGCAACAATCGCTTCGACAAACTGCCGACATCCATCCTCGTAACCCCTGTTTACTAATTCATCTAAATTAATAAGTCTGTCTGAAGCTTTGTCGTAACACCCAGCAAAATCAAAAGGCCCCATCGGATTGTGCCCTGGCCGAACATGGAACACCGCTTGAAAACTGTCTCCGACGCTTTGCAAGGCATCCTGCAAAGCAGCGGTTTCCAAACTGAGTAAATACTGACCTGCCCTTCCACGAATGTCGGAACGATCAATTGCGAGCGTATGAGGACCTGGCGCCGCAGGACACGCGGAAACGACAATCACTTGTTCGGCACCGGCGCGCGCAAGTTCGTTGAGAAGCCGTGATGTCGACGCAAGGCGATCAGAGACTCGATGCGTCTCTCCGCGCCAAGCACTTTCAAGCGTATGACTAACAAACCGAGGCTCTGTTAGGACGGGTAGGCTAAGCGAGCTGGCAAATGCATCAAATGTCAGTCGTCCTGGTTCCGTTGAAAGATCTACGACCTCAAGTAATCGACTAGACCTATCCTCTCCCGCTACATCAGCCAGATAGGCCTCGCGATAGGAGTCCGCCAAGAGCGAATAAGAAATATCACGCTTGGCATCGATGTCATGAGCCACGATGAGAAGCTCACAGAAACCTGGCTGCCCCACGTTGTCTCGGAGTAATTCTGTATATCGCTCACCTAAATCCTTGTTGTCCGGTACCGCAATTCGCGAAGCGCCACTCATGATCTTCCAAAGCCCACCACTAAACCATTTGACCGCTGCCGACACTTCAAGGGGCGTTCCCAATAGACGCCACCAAAGGTCTCCTCGCACACGCCGTCTCGGAACATGGCGCACCGACGACACAAATGTGTCGACTAAAAGCAATGCGAAAAGAATTACGACGGCAATAACAAACAATCTCGGGATGAAGGTGGGGAGAGCAGTAGGCGCAAATACTGTATCGACCAGTTGCGCATAACCTGAAACAATCGTTGTTCCCACCTCCACACCAATCAGCTCAAACAAATATCCGACAGGATAGACAATCGCAGCCCCTGCCAAAGCTATCATTGGCAGAATCAATATCGCGAGCGCTGCTGACACTATCCAGCCTGCCACACGAAGGGTCCGCCGCCAACGGTACAGGCGACTAACGCGGGTATTACGCCAAATCCCATCAGACTCCCATAATCCTGACCCGCCGTCGATAGCTGTAAACATCGCCCCAACAGCGCCAATACCACGTCCTGCCACGATGTCGACCTTGACGCCAGCCTCATCTAAAGCCCGAACAACGCCTGCATGGTAAGCGCCAGCAGTACCAGTGCCTGTGAGCACCAGTGCGGTTCGCAAGTGAGGGATATAGCGGCGATTAGGTTGCACGGTCTGGCTCGCGCCTAAGAATCGTGAATCGTCGTGACAGTAACAATCTCAAACTCACGCACACCTTTTGGCGTGGTGACCGTAATTTCATCGCCTTCCTCTTTACCGACGATCGCGCGACCAATAGGAGACGCAGTCGATATCCATCCTTTATCCGGATCAGCATCTTCTGGCATCACCAACTCATATGTCACGGTTTCATCATCTCCGTCACGAAGACACACACTGGAACCAAAAGCGATGCGGTCATGAGGCAATTGGTCAAGATTCATCAGCGCGATTTCAGCCACACGAGCCTGAAGCAAGCTGATGCGAGCCTCTACCAAACGCTGCCTTTCCTTCGCAGCTTGGTATTCTGCATTCTCTCGAAGGTCACCATGCTCGCGCGCTCGCTGAATCTCTTTTGGCAGATCGTGCTTCAACTCGCGGTCGAGCGTTTGTATCTCTCCCTCAAACCGCTTCAAAATTTTTGCTTTCATATCAGCTTCGTAGCGTAGCACATCTGGTATGCTCGCCCGCACGCGTGAAGAGCATTACATCTCGTCAGAACACATTAGTCACTCGCATTAGAAATGCAAGACGCGAACGACGTACGACTCGCAAACACCTGGTACTGGACGGGCTCAGAGTAATCAGGGACGCGCAACAATCCGGCATCAAGATCGACACGGTACTCGTGTCGAAAACAGCATTTAAAAGCGACCCACACATTAAGCGTCTCTGCGCACAATTCGATTCGCCTGAGACCATTCTTGTTACATGCGCAGACAAAATAATGACAGCAGTAAGTCCACTACGATCGCCATCTAGAGTCGTTGCATTGGGCTCCCATAAACCGATGTCATCAGAAAACATCATCTCCTCAGACCTAAATAATTTCATTGTCATGCCAATCGCGGTGCAAGACCCTGGCAATCTAGGGGCCATTATCCGTTCGGCCATCGCAGCGGGAAGTTCCGGCGTGGTCGTCGACCATAGTTCAGCGGACCCATACAGCTGGAAAGCACTTCGTGGTTCAATGGGCTGTACTTTCCGACTACCTGTTGCAGATACCACTGACACGGTTGAAACACTCAGACGAGCACGCCAAAACGGCTGGGGTGTCGTTGCGACGACACCACGCAATGGAAGCTCAATCTACGATGCAAATCTAAATCGCCGGGTGATTCTGCTTGTCGGCAACGAAGGTTCAGGACTTAAATCTGCTCTCAGGAAAGAAGTTGACATTACAGTATCTATACCAATGTCCGGCAAGATCGAATCACTGAATGTAGCCGTTGCAACCGCAATAATCGCTTACGAAATCAGAAGGCAACGGAACACAAAATGAAAGAAGGGCAGCTCTTCCAGCCAGATGACGCCAATCCATTAAGTAATGGCTCCCCTCTCGCGGAACGAATGCGCCCACGCACCTTCGACGAATTTATTGGGCAACACAAATTATTGGATCGTGGCCAACCACTGCGAGAAGCGATCGAACAAGATGCGTTGCAATCAATCATCCTCTGGGGCCCTCCGGGAACTGGCAAAACGACTTTAGCTCGATTAATTGCCAAAACCAGCCAGTCACACTTCGTCGCATTTAGTGCCGTTCTGTCTGGGATTAAAGAGATTAAAGTCGTCATGGCTGAAGCCGAAGTAAACCGGCGTGCCCGTGACCGACGTACTATCGTTTTTGTGGACGAAATACATCGATTTAATAAGGCGCAACAAGATGCCTTTTTGCCACGGGTTGAGGCTGGCGATATTGTTTTAATCGGTGCTACGACCGAAAATCCTTCCTTTGAAGTTAATGCAGCGCTCTTGTCACGTTCGAAAGTATTCGTCCTTCAACCACTTTGCACTGAAGATACGGTTACTCTGCTGCAGCGAGCGCTTACTGACCCTGCTCGTGGCCTCGGCGACAAAGAAATCGTCGCCGACGACGAGGCATTAACAACCATTGCCAAGCATGCAAATGGTGACGCCCGTGTAGCGTTGAATTTGCTTGAACTTGCAGCGACTCTTGTGACTTCAAGCGAATACAGCACGACGGGAACTACTGATAATTCATCTTTGAGGTGTATTGACCAAGAGTTACTTGCCCGTGCGCTACAACGCCGAGCACTGCTCTACGACAAAACGGGAGAAGAGCACTACAATCTCATCTCTGCCCTGCACAAATCGGTCCGTGGCAGCGATCCCGATGCGGGACTATATTGGCTCGCACGTATGGTTGAAGCCGGCGAAGACCCGCTCTATATTGCCCGAAGATTAATTCGATTTGCATCAGAAGATATCGGAAACGCCGACCCTTCTGCGTTATCTATCGCAGTCGCAGCCAAGGACGCACTTCATTTCATTGGCATGCCAGAAGGCAACACGGCATTAGCACAGGCCGTTACCTACTTGGCCACGGCCCCTAAAAGTAATGCTGTTTACTTCGGCTACGCGAAAGCAGCCACGGATGCACATCAGGAAACAGCAGACCCAGTACCTCTTCACTTGCGCAACGCACCAACCACACTCATGAAGCAACTCGATTACGGGAAACACTATGAGTACGCGCACAATGAAAAAGATGCCATCACTGGAATGGATTGCTTGCCGTCATCGCTCGCAGGCCGTGAATATTACCGACCGACAACACGTGGATACGAAAAAGACATTTCAAAACGACTCAGTGCGTGGAAAAACTTAAAGCGGCAAAAACGAGACAACTCAAAGGAACCTCGCGAATGACGGTTCT
>CAZWKO010000066.1:0-10340 GCA_964634925.1 uncultured Vicinamibacteraceae bacterium | reverse complement strand
TGCTGGCCCGAAGATTAGCCGAACGAGACGTACGGTTTATCCAGTTGTTTCATCGAGGGTGGGACCACCACACACGGCTGCCTCGAAGCATAGAACGACAAGCGAAGGATGTAGATCAGGCGCAGGCCGCGTTGGTACAGGACCTGAAGCAACGCGGCATGCTGGAGGACACGCTGGTCCTGTGGGGGGGCGAGTTTGGTCGTGGACCCTACTCGCAGGGTGTGCTGACCGAAGACAACTATGGTCGCGATCACCATCCACGATGTTTCACGATTTGGATGACTGGCGGCGGGTCGAAGCCAGGGATGACATACGGTGAATCAGATGACTTTGGCTACAACGTTGCTGCGGACCCCGTACATATTCACGATCTGCACGCAACGATGCTGCATTTACTTGGCATTGACCACACCAAACTGACATTTCAGTTTCAAGGTCGAGATTTTCGGTTGACCGATGTACATGGCAAAGTCATCGACAGCCTACTTGCCTAGGCGGGGCATCATCCAACTCCGACTGGTTGCCCTACTGCTCGTGGTGGCGAGTGGGATGTTTTCGGCCCAATCCTCCGGGTTGGGGTCACTTGAGATTTACGTCATCGATGTTGAGGGAGGCGAAGCAACACTGTTTGTTTCTCCAACCGGCGAGTCGATGCTTGTTGATGCCGGGTGGCCAGGCTATAACGGCCGCGATGCGGCGCGGATTGTCGCGGCGACGAGCGATGCTGGGGTAACTGCGATTGATTATCTGCTGGTGACACATTTCCACACGGACCACATGGGTGGGGCACTTCCGCTTGCAGATCGACTACCGATTCATCATTTTGTTGACCACGGGTCAAGCCCGGATCTCGGGGAACGTGGACAGGCTGCGTTCGATCGATACGCGGAATTGCGCGCGCGCGCCGAACACCTTCATGTTGCGCCTGGTGATCCTGTGCCAATTGCTGGCCTTGATGTCCGAATCATTGCGTCGGGGGGACAGGTTTTATCCAAGCCGTTGGCTGGCGCCGGAGCGTCTAACCCCGCGTGTGAAAACTTTTTGTTTCATGGTGAGGAGATTACGAGCAGAGGTGGTGACGCGGAAGACCAGCTATCCGTGAGTGCGGTTGTTGCGTACGGGCAGTTTCGTACCGTCATCATGGGGGACCTGACGTGGAATAAAGAACACGCGCTTATGTGTCCGACCGATAAGGTCGGACCGGTTGATGCGTATCTCGTGTCTCATCATGGTGCTCACACCTCAGGGTCAGAAGCACTGGTTTATCCATTGGAACCGCGGGCTGCCATTATGAACAATGGGCCCCGCAAAGGTGGCGCCAGTCAAACATTCGAAATACTTAGCACTGTTGAGAGCCTGGAGCACCTCTGGCAGAATCACTACGCTGTTGATACAGGGAGTCTCAATAGCCCCGATCGGTTTATTGCCAATTTGGATGAGGGGAGTGAATCGGTAACGGCTGGTGAGTCTGCGGTGCACGTAGGGACTGCCCATTGGATCAAACTGTCTGCGCAAGCAGACGGCAGTTTTACCGTAACCAACAGTCGTAACGGGCTGCGTCACGATTATCCGGTGCGCTAGGCTAGACCCCGAGCAGCCCTGTCGCGATGCTCAACCTAGTACATTACAAATGCAAAGAGTTGTGTACCGGCGGCAATCAGCACATGTTGTCGTCCGTCGATGAGATAAGTCTCCGGGGCGTTAGAAATATTTCCGATACGCGTGTTCCACAATAAAGTTCCATTCGCTGCGTCAAACGCCACGAAGTTCCCACTACCGTCCCCAGTAAAAACTAAGCCCCCCGCCGTTGTCAGAACACCGGCACCACCTCCGCCCCCCGCGGGCCAGGCATGACGCCAGGCAGTCCGTCCGGTCCGGTAGTCAATTGCTGAGAGTGCATTTCCGCCAGACCCTACAGTGACACGGTCTTTCCCGCCGAGTCCCATTGACCCGCGTGGGTCTGGGTCTGTCAGATACAGCAGGTTGAAGCCGTTATTTTCTTGGGTATAAAAGAGACCGGTGTCCGGATTAAATGCCGGGGGTTGCCAGTTGGCGACGCCGCCCTCGACTGGCGACACAAGTGCGCCCGGAATGATGGCTTCTTTATCAGGGTTCGGATTGGGTTCGCCGGTGTCACGGATGTGGCTTGCCCAGTTCGAGGTGGCACCGTAACGACTAGTTGTAATGTGTGAACCGGTAACGCGATCGACCGTAAAGAAATAACCGTTTCTTGCTGCGGTAGAAACGAGTTTCCGTGGTTCACCGTTGATGACTCCGTCAATTAAGATCGGGGTTTGGGCCGAATCCCAGTCGTGGGTGTCATGCGGCGACGTTTGGAAATGCCAGGCCATTTCACCGGTGTCAACATCGACGGCAATCAGTGTGCACGTGAACAGGTTGTCACCGGGACGGGCAACACCCGTGTACCCCGGTGTCGGATTACCGGTTCCAAAAATGTAGTAGTTCGTGTCCGGGTCGTAGACCCCGGGCACCCACACTTGTCCACCTCCGTGTCGCGCCGCGTCAAGATTGGGCCACGTGTCGAGGCCTGGGTCGCCCGGTTCCATGGGAACGGTGTAGAAGCGCCACTGCAGGGCACCCGTTTCTGGATCAAACGATTGCAGAAACCCGGGGGCATCGAGGTCGTTGCCGGTCCCGACCAGCAGGTGATCTCCGACCACGATGGGTGCCATCGTTGAAAAATACTGTTCTTCGAAGCTGGCAATTTCAACATGCCAGTTTTCTTCGCCCGTTTGTGCATTAAGTGACACGAGATAGTTATCGACTGTTTCAAAAAACAGAGAGTTCCGCCAGATGGCGGCACCACGGTTCCCGATGTGCGGGCCGCCGCGTGTTTTCCAGAAATAGTGCCATCGGACGCCGCCGTCACGAGCATCAATCGCCCAGACGTGGTCTGGAGCGGTGACATACAGCAAATCACCGACTTGAAGGATTGACCCCTTGATGCGTTGTGCGCCGATCGTAAAGTCACCGGTCCCTTCACCGCCAACAAAAGTGGGACTGTTTGGTCCATTGAGGGATGGCATCCCGGTGTTCATCTGCCGTGTCCATGCCAGTGTCAGGCGTTGCACGTTGTCCGTGGTCACTTGATCGAGAGCACTGTAGCGCCGGCCCGTGTAGTCACCTGAGTATGTCGGCCATGAGTTTTCTAATGGATCGAGCAACGTTATCGGGTCGAGTCCGTCTTCAGACTGACCAATAACGCTGACGGGGATCAGTAGCGTGATGACGAGGGCTAACGCAAAACGGAATGAGGACGTCAGAGTCATTTCAATGTTGAAAGGTATGCGGTGACGTTGTGAATATCGCGGTCCGCATAGAGGGGTAACAGTTCTGTGTGACGCGCCAGCGGATCCTCCACCTCGATTCGTGGGTTGTCCCCTCTCCGGGTAAATGAGCGATGTTGACCATCTGTCGTTGTCAGCACGACAAGAAAGTCATTCAATCGCTCGAGGCGTCCGGCAATACGTTCGCCGGATGCGGTCGTGACGGTCACGGAAACAGGCGGGCGGTTTGCACTGCGGGTGCCGCCTCGCACCCATGTATTCTGCAATTCTTTTGCGTCAGGAATGCGGGCAGCGATGCCGCTTAGATCGCCGGTTGCGGAATGGCATGACCCGCACGTTGTATCGAAGTAACGCTGTCCGTCTGCAGCATTTCCGACAAGGATGTTGAGTTCAGTTTCGTCTCCGAGTGGCGGACCGCCCTGCCGGGATGCCGTCGAAAGCACACTGTGGATATAGGTCACAATGGCTTGGGAGTCATTCTCCGAAAGCGGTTGCGGAGGCATGGAGCCACCACCCGGACTCGATTGGCCATCGCGGATGATGGGCCAGATGGCTTCACCGGCGACATCTTTGAGTACAAGTTGGGACCGTAGTAAATTGGGTCCGCCGAGGTCGCCACCCCTCAGGTCCAGACCATGACACGCTCGGCAGTTAATACCGTAGAGAGCCTGTCCGCGCTCAAGGACCGCCGGGTCTGCGGGTGGACGTTGAAGTGCTGGGTACAGACCCTGGTTTTGCCCCGACAATCCCGCCGCGAACAGGCAGACGAGTGCGGCGGTCATCGCGCCGCAGCGAAAGACACGCATCACAGAGTGAGTGTATCAGTCTCGTTCGATGCTAGGGCCCGCCCGGACTAGAATGTCAGAGGTGCAACCCGTGCATATTCCAATGCGACGAGCATTAAAGACATTGGTGGTCATCGCCATTAGTTGTGCCGCAGTCGCCGAAGCGCAGTCGCGATTCGGTGATTGGGGGCGACGAGAATTGCCGTACCACGGCGAGGTCACGTTTGTCCGACTGCGGTGGCAGAGTGGCACACATGGTGTGCCAGTCTTTGCGCGCGGTCCGAACTTCTGGCTGCACGAGTTTCCGCGTGCCGAACAACATTTAATGACATTGCTCAAGGATTTCACCACGGTTGATACGCGTGTTGACGGTAGCTTGATCCTGACGCTTGATGACCCTCAACTTTTCAAGCACCCCGTGGCATTGATGCAAGAACCCGGATTTTGGATCATGACGGATGAGGAAGCGACGGCACTCCGAGCGTATTTGCTCAAGGGAGGATTCGTCATCTTCAATGACTTTGAAGGACAGCAATGGGACAACTTCGAGGCGCAGATGCGACGCGTGTTGCCGACTGCGCGTTGGGTCCCTATAGATGAAACACATCCGATCTTCGATTCCTTTTTTCATGTCGAACAAATTCACCTACCCAATCCGTTTAATCATCATCTCGCCGGGCTTACGCCAGAGTATTTTGGGTTGTTTGAAGGTAACGACCCGACGGGCCGAATGATGGCAATCGCCAATTACAACACCAACCTCGCCGAGTACTGGCAGTCTGGTGGAACCGGGTTTTTCCCCGTCGAACCAATGAACAACGGGTTTGAACTCGGGATTAACTACATGATGTACAGCTTGACACATTGACCATCGGATGGTCTGTGGCTGCTATTACTGAGACGTTCTTCGGTTGGTAAACGGCAACGAAACGGTCGGATAGTTGGCTCAATGGTTTTTCCCGACCCCCGAAACACAATCTCTATTGGTCCAGCGATGTGACTTTCTGGGTGTTTAGTCGCCGTGCTCCTGCCATGATGCCGGTCATGCCGTAATTGCCCTCGTGGCAGGCATACTCAAATAACACGCCGTCCGTTCGTCTGAATGGAACCGCCACGGTAAAAGGTCGTGTGTAGTTATTTGGGTCTTCGATGGTGAATTCATACATCACCGTGTCGGCATCAAGACGGGTAAACCGTTCAACCAGATTCGTGTCTTTTGAGGAACCAGAAAAATTTGTTTCCCGGGCAAAATTGGTTGTTTCGACTACTAGCGTTTCGCCTTCCCAGTGACCTCGGGAACTGCCGACCCACTGTGGAACATCTAGATGGTCGCGATCGATTGGAATGATACGGACGTTATGGATGTGTTCGTTGAGCAAGGCCACATACTTCGGTGTCTGGAAAATGTGGACATTGTTGTTGTACGACCCGGGGCGCATGGGCGGGCCAGAATTAGACCCCATCAAACAACGATCACCCAAGCTACGGTCGGTGTAGTGGTCTGCGAAGCCGTTGCGAAGGTTCAGTCGTCTGATGCGACTTGCGGTTCGAAATTCAGGTTTGTACGGAATACGACCTTCAGGCGGATCAATCACGAGGGAGGTGCGTTTGTCAGAGGTTAGTTCGATCCCTCGTTCATACCAGAATTCGTTGTAGGACAGTACTCCGCCTTCAGCGCGGGATTGATAACCTGCACTCGGTGCGCCATCAACCGGATCGAATAAATCTCTATTGAGCCGGACGCGTTCGGATGCTTCAAACTGTGCGGCGTCCTCGGCCGAAAGAGTTTCCTGTCCCTCAAGAGCCGCAGGGCGTTCAAGTGGTGTCAGCGTGCGAAACGTAAAAATGCCTGAGATGTCTGGCTGCCCATCTGGTGTGCGTAGCGGCATATCCGTGTTGCCGGACTGCGCTAGAGCCAATGCAGGAGCGACCATGACGGCGACCAGTGCGATAAAAAATCGATGGTTCATCTGAGACCTCTTTCGGTGATGGTATACAGGCCATACTACCCGAAAAGTCAATAAAAAGGGCGGTTTTCAGAATCTAAATAATCGGTTGAATTTAAGAACCAGCGCGCGATTTACGAGTCCAGGAAACCGGCGCGTCTCGGTATCCCTCTGTTCATTCAAGACAACGAAGAACTCGCTTCCCGGTCGATATTCCCATCGGAAGCGAACATTTGCAGAGACAGTGTTCAGACTGGAGTTGTACTGCACTAATGCGCTGGTGAACATCAGCGGTGTCATTGTGAATGTTGCACGTGTTCCGAGAAGATTTGATGTGAATGAACCTTCCGTGAGGTCAACCCAGTTAATCGAGTACGTTGGTTCGATCGAAAACTGGTTGTTCAAACTGACGCGGCCACGGCTAAGACCGAGCGTGGTTTTGTGCCCACTGTAAAACGTTCCGTGTTCGGCGGTGATGTTGCCAGAAAGACGTCGTTGTTGGCCGAAGTTATAACCGACGCGGAGATTGGCAAAGTCATAGCCACCAACCGGGACAATGACGTTTGAGGCAATCTGGAATGGCAGCGGTAAAAACTCGTAGGAATGCTGACCGGCAATGATCAGTCGGTCGCTGTTTTCCCATTCGATGTCGAAACCCGCGCTTCGTTCTCGCGTTTCGACGACACCTGCTAGGTTTTCGATATATGTCAACGACCCCGTCCAGACGAAACGTCGTACGACATCAATCGAGCTTGGTCTTGGACTGAAGCGGATGGAGCCGAAGCTACGGCGCATGTCTCGGCGACGAACGAAACCGACCTCAGGATTGAAGTTGTTTCCGACCAAGAGGTGTTCGAGCTGGAGGCCGTAGCGGTCGCCAGCGTAATCGAGTTGACCGCGATAACTTGAATCGTCGGTGGTGAGACCGTTTGTTCTTGTGCGGGCCCAGTAGGTATTGATGGTCAGGTCGTCAAAAAAACCGAAGATACCGTCAAGGCCGTAGGCTTCGTTTGACCCCTCACTCTGTTGACTTTCTGAACGTCCGGTAAACATCGCACCAATACTGCTGCGTCTGAGAACATCGCGACGGGCGCGTAAGACGGTGAAGTTGGTCGTAGGGCGACGGGAGGCACTGTTTCCGTCGGCCTGAATATTGAGCGCCCCGAGCGTGAATGCCCCGGCACGGCCGGTCAGGCGTCCGCCGGCGTTGAGAGGCACTTCCTGCCCGGCATCTAATCCGATTTTGCGACTGTAAAAGAGCACTGGCGTGTCACCGGCGAACCCACTTGTTGCGGCACCACCGAAGCGAAATGTTCCTTGATTTTCGAGAAAAAATTCCCGTTTTTCAGGGAAAAAGAGATTGAATCGTGTGAGGTTAATTTGCTGTTCGTCTGCTTCCACCTGGGCAAAGTCAGGGTTGTAGGTCACATCAGCCGTTAATCCCTGTGTCACGCCAAACTTAATGTCAACGCCAGCGTCGCCATTTACGGTGTTGGAAATAGCAGGGACCGCTTGCCGGTCAGTGGTGACGTCACCAATGACATATGGTTTGACTTCAAAGAGTCGTGAGACACGAGGGGCTTCTAGGCCCACGAGTGACGCCGCCAACGAGGCACGAAAATGTCCGCGGAGACCCTGGGCTGCCGAGAGCGCTGTTAGGTACGACGACTCATTTTTCCAGCGGTTGACACGTCGTGCCTGAAATCCCCATACCTGTGGGCCGCCACGACGATAACGGAGTGATTTGAACGGCAGTGCCACTTCCATGGTCCATCCTCCGTCGAACCGACCGACGGCGACGTCGTACACGGGATTCCAGTTGAGGTTTGGTCGAGTTTCATTAGTGAGTTGCGCGTCAAGGCGCCCCCCAACAGCTGAGACTTCAAAGAGGACGACGTTTCGTCTGTCGTAGAACGTGTCGAAGGACCAAGCGAAATTGTCGTCACGAACGATGCGAGTGTTATCGCGCCGCATTTCGTTGGCGATGATACGTGAAGGCTCCGTTTCCCAGCACCGGGCGACGACATAAACGTTGTCGTCATCGAAAAGAACCCAGACCTCAGTCTTTTCTGTTGCCGGTTCACCCTCGTCCGGGTCGTTTTGAATGAAATCTGACATCGAGGCAATTTGCGAATACACCGGTTCGTCAAGATCGCCGTCGATTTGGATCGATTCGCCGATTCTGACTGCCCGTGCCGTCGCTCGCCCTTGGACGTCACGATTGATGACTTCTGGTGGAACCGGCGGGGACGGTCCGTTAACAAGCGGGGGCACTTCTGGTGTTGCGACGTTCTGGGCTATCGCGTTGCTACATCCGGCAAGGATGGATGTAGCGAAGACGACAATCGGGAAAGTTTTAAAACTAAACAACATTGCCACGAAGTCAGTGCTTAGGGTTCTCTACCGGAGCCTGTTTCATCCAGGCGAGCAAACTCAAGAATGTTCGTCATCCCAACATTCCCTTCGTGACAGGCATATTCAAACATCGGACCTTCGCTCGGTGGCATTGTCAGCGATGCAGTCCATGGTTGAGACCAGAGTTCGGGGTCTATGAACGATACGTCGTAGCGCAACGTGTTCACGTCAATCCGGGTCAAGCGTTCGACAAGACGCATGGCTGACAAAGAGAGTCCTCGGAACAGCTGACGCGCGTCAAAGCCTGTTGTTTCAATAACCAGAGTATCTCCGTCCCAGTGTCCACGAGAGTTGCCGAGCCATTGTTTGAGTCCTTGGGGAAGCTCATGGTTTTCATCGAGAGGAATAATCCGATATTCATGAATCATTTCATGGAGGAATACGACATAGTTCGGCGTTTGTGCAAGATGGATGTTTTGGCTGTAGACCCCGCCTAGTCGGGGGATCCCTGACGTCAGACATCGTTCCCAGAGGTTTCTGCCTTCTGGACCATCGGAGTGCGGTGCCGGGCGTGACCGGCTCAGTGCCCGCGCGCGGTCGGTGTACGGGATCTTTCCATTACGTGGTTCGGTGATAATGGAGGTTCGACCGTCAGATAATCCACGTTCCCACCAGACGGCACGCCGTGCTAACGCACCATCGCTAGCACGTTGCTGGGCGTTGAGTTCTGCGATTTCATTGTCGTCCAAGCGCTCGCGACCCGCATGGTGGTCAGGTCGTTCAAGCGGTGTTGCTGTTCCATGGTTCCATATTCCATTGAGGTCCGGGCTGTTCCATGGCGTACGAAGTGCGGATGATTGTCCCAGTGCGCCATGTGGCAGGATGGCAACGGAACCGATAGCGATTAAAAGGCTTATGCGAGTTAGGCCCATAGCAAATGGTTTCTGTATTCTTATCTAAAACGTGATGTATCGTAACTTCTGTTTCACGTGATGGGCAGGATGGGGATAGGATTGCCTCGATCGTCTACTGGAGGAGAGGGCAGAATGAGTGATTATCTGAAGGGTATTGGCATGGCGTTCCTGTCGTTGTCGTTGGCGGCAGTGGTCGCATGCGGCGGCGCAGCGACGGCACCGGCCGAAGAAGCAATGGTAGTAGAAGAGGACGCTGCCACCAACACTGGGTTTATCGATCGGCAATTGCCGAATCCAACGTCCGAGGTCATTACACAGTGGGCAGAACTTCCCGATGGGCGCACATGGGGTTCGACAGCTGGCATTGACATTGGTCCAGACGGACACATCTGGGTGTATGACCGCTGTGGAGCCAATGGGCTTGATGGTGGGTGCGAGGCCAATTCGGATGTCGACCCGATTTTAAAGTACGACCGTCATACGGGTGAGATGCTGGCAAACTTTGGCGCTGGTCTCTTCGTGTTGCCACATGGTCTGCACGTTGACGATGATGGCAATGTGTGGGTAACAGACTCACAGGGCAACGACGCGGGAACCAAAGGACACCAAGTAATTAAGTTCAGCCCGGAAGGCGAAGTGCTGCTGACGTTGGGTGAAGCCGGAACCCCTGGAACTGGTCCGGGTCAACTCAACGAGCCGTGCGATGTCATTACCGCGCCCAATGGAGATATTTTCGTTTCCGATGGACACAGCGGGCAGAATCCTGATCCGCCGGAAGGTCGAACTGGACGAATTCTGAAGTTCGACAGTGAAGGTAATTTCATCAAGGAATGGGGTGAAATCGGATTCCGACCTGGTCAGTTCAGGACGCCCCATGCATTAGAGTTTGATTCGCAGGGTCGTTTGTATGTGGCTGACCGGGGGAATCACCGCATTCAGGTGTTTGACCAGGAAGGCGAATTGCTGGACATTTACCAGCAGTTCAGCCGGGTCAGTGGTTTGTTCATTACGGCAGACGACATGCTCTATGCG
>CAZWKO010000065.1:0-10460 GCA_964634925.1 uncultured Vicinamibacteraceae bacterium | reverse complement strand
ATTATGGTGTTTGCCGGCCTCAAACTCCGCGTGGTGGCAGTTGTTGCTGTTATGGCAATTCTTGCAGCACCCGTTGTCTGGGCTTATGGCATGGAGGATTACCAAAAAACACGCATCGCTAGTTTTCTTGATCCTGAACAAGACCCTCGTGGCGCCGGTTATCAGCAAATCCAAGCAAGGATTACCGTGGGTTCAGGAGGTTTAACGGGTAAAGGGTTTTTGCAGGGAACGCAGAGTCAGTACGATTTTCTTCCCGTTGCTCATAACGATTTTATTTTTTCTGTGTTGGCGGAGGAACAAGGATTCATTGGTGTCTTGTTTGCTCTGGGTCTGTATTTATTTGTGGTATTGCGTTCACTTGACGCAGCGCGATTGTCTAAGGATCGAATTGGCCAGTACCTCGTTGTAGGGGTTATGGCTGGGTTTACGTTTCAGGTGATTTATAACGTCACTATGTCGGTAGGTTTGGCTCCTGTCAAGGGACTTCCTTTGCCTCTCATGAGTTATGGAGGCTCTTCCGTCATTGCGACATTGCTTGGGTTTGGACTCATTCTCAATGTGAGAATGCGTCGATTCACGAATTGATGGTGTCTAGTGATTGGTAGGTTGGTTTTGTGCGACGTGCGATGCCTGACGGCGAGAACCGTTGTCGGCACGATGCCAGTTTTGTGCTCGTACGAGAGACCTGCAACTTTATTGCTAGAGCCACGGGAGATTGGAATAAATGAACAAGGAGATGATTGTCTCCTCGAATGGTCACGAAGTGGTGGCATCTATTCTCGAGGACGACCAAGTAGGTGAGATCTACATTGAGCGCGAGAAAGACCGTGGCGTTGTTGGAAACATCTATAAAGGCCGAGTCAATAAAGTGTTGCCTGGAATGCAGTCCGCATTCGTTGATATTGGACTTGAGCGAGATGCTTTCCTCTACGTTTCGGACGTAATTGACACTCTGGATGAGTTTGATCAACTGGAGGCAGTTGATGACGAAGCTGAAGTAGGCCACGAGGCTGCAGGATCAGACTCTTCAAAGGAACGAGGAACGCGTCAGAATACTGCGGGGCGCGGACGTTCACATTCACGTGCTCAGCAAAAACCGACCCATAAGATTGATGAATTATTAGAGCCAGGGCAAGAGGTTCTTGTTCAGGTTGTTAAAGAACCACTAGGCACTAAAGGCGCACGTATTACGACTCACCTTAGTGTGGCTGGTCGGTTTCTTGTTTTCATGCCCGCTGCTGACAATATTGGTGTTTCGCGGAAGATCGACACACGAGAAGAAAGGGGTCGACTGCGCGGAATTGTTCGCCAATTTAGGGAAGAGTACGACTTTTCTGGAGGTGTGATCATACGGACTGCCGCATCGAAGCGGTCAAAAGATGACATAAATGGCGATCTTGCCTATTTCCATCAATTTTGGACTGAGACCCAGTCAAAAATGGAGTCGCTTCAGGCTCCCGCCTTACTTCACCATGAGGAAAGTTTAGTTGCAAAGCTTCTACGAGATTTTTTAACGAATGATTTTACCGCGATCCGGATTGATGACAAGTCTGAGTATGAACGTGTTGTACGACTTATTGAGCGCATCATGCCGAACATGGTGTCGCGTATTCAGCACTATACGAAGCCATTTCCGATTTTTGAAGAGTACGGTGTGCAGACCGAGATCGACAAAGCCCTTCGTAGCAAAGTATGGCTGAAGTCTGGCGGATATCTGGTTATTAACCCGACTGAGGCATTAGTGGCCATTGATGTCAATACGGGTCGTTATGTTGGCAAACGAACGGGTCGTCTTGAGGACACGATTGTCAAAACAAATTTAGAAGCAGCTAAAGAAATTGTGCGCCAAATTCGCCTCCGAGATCTTGGTGGCATCATCGTCCTTGATTTTATCGATATGGAAGAACGCAAAAATCGACTAAAGGTGGCACACGCTTTTGAGCAGGAACTTAGGCGTGACCGGTCGCCATCAAAGACGGTCCAAGTATCTGATTTTGGACTTATTATTATTACGCGGAAGCGCGTAAAGAAAAGTCTTGAGCGACAACTTACCGAGCCGTGCCCGTACTGCTCCGGTAGTTCAGTGATTAAGTCGGCTTCAACGATTTGTTATGAAATCTTGTCAGAGATGCGAAAGCTTAGTGGCGAATTAAATGGACATGTCATTCAGCTACGCGTTAATCCTGATATTGCCAGGGTTTTGAATCAGGAAGAGAGAGGTGTGCTTCGAGAGTTGCGTCGTGTAATTGGCCGGGAAATCACGATTAAATCAGACGGGCAGTTGCATCACGAGCAATTTGATGTGATGGCGGTGTAGAAATAATCTATTCTTGGTAGTGCCAGCGCACCTTTTGGAAACTCTTGATGCGATTGCCTTGAAATACGATCCCTTCATTGTGGAGTAGTTGATACTTCATCGCTATTACGTCGAATCCGCCAAGCTGGCCGTTTGCTGCAACGACTCGGTGGCAGGGAACTCCAGGTTTTGAACAGGTTCGCATAATGTTGCCAACGGCTCGGGAAGCTTGAGGGCGGCCTGCCATTGCTGCGACGTCTCCGTAGGTCATAACATGCCCAATTGGAATGCGGCGCACGACCGTGAGCACGCGTTTTGTGAATTGCGTAGAACAATTTGTCGGCTTCATTCCTTACTATCTTGCAATTAGATTGTTTGACGAAAATTATTAAAGCTTACGGCTGTGTCTTTCGCCAGATCTCTTCAATAGCGGTTGCGTTGAGCAGTTTTGTCGCGTAAGCAATCTGCCCGACGTGAAGAGCGTAGTGAGTTACTTGAAGGCTGATAATGTCCATAAAAGTCGTTGGTTTAAGAGCCCGTTCTGCTGTGTTCAGGAGTGTGTCTGGATCAAGTCGAGAGAAAACATCATCTGCTTCTTCAATTGCAATGTTGAGATGCGCAAGCAGTTCCGCAGCCGGGAGAGGTCGCCGTTCAGAGAATTCGACGTCTCGATCGCGAATGAAATTGCTGTTGCCGACTACGTGTCCGATATAAAAACGAGTGGAGCCTACACAGTGTAGGACTAGGTTTCCGATTGCGTTAGAGGCTTCATTGGGTCTCCACCAGATCTGTTCGAGTTGCAAGCCATTAAGGCACTCTTGTATCTGTCTGGTGAGGTGTATGCAGAGACGAGAGCGAGAGTTCTGAAGGAAAGTGTTTTCGATGGTTGGTTCGGTCACAGATTCTCCTTTCCGATCAATATTGTTGGGGGATGTGTGTCATTTTAGCGTCGCCAGACTGGTAAGTAGCAGAATCCGGCGAGAACAACATCATGTATTGCACAGGCTGTTGGGTACCACGCCGGGCGAACAGGTGAGAGTAGTTCAGAGATATGCCCAAGATCGACGATCGTATGAGCGGTCCACGCGACTGCCAGTGTGGTCAAAGCTCTTTCCGGCACCCGGGTTATCGCGGTCGCGGCTAGTAAAATGAAGCCTGTTGAGAAAGCGATATCGAGTTCATTGCGTGGCTGTTGTTCTTGAGAGATTGCAAGGCCGACATAGACGCCAGCTGTAAGAACCATTAGCAAGGCTGCATATTGAGCAAGGCGAAGCTCCGTAATCAGGCGGTTTGGATTCGATGACTCCATATTAGCGGCTTGACTTGAGAGCCAGATGACACCACAGCTAAACGCCAGGGTGGATATTGAAAAAGCAAAAGAAAAATCAGGCATGTTGCTTTTAGACTAGTTTTAAATCTTTCACGCGATCAACCGAGAAATGCCGGGGGGGGCATACTTGCCCCCAGTTTGCACAATAGAATCAACCAGCAGGATGGAGAATCCCACTTCAAACTATCGATTTAGGGCAGTTGCTGCAGGCCTCGCGCTTGTCCTAGCGATGGTTGCGTTTGTGTTTCACTCATCGATAAATGGCCAAGTTCGTGCATTGATGGGCATGGTCGCATTCATATTGACAGCTGTTGTGTTTTCCGCAAATCCCAATGGTATACGGTGGTCGTTCATTGCGCGTGGAGTCGCTCTTCAGGTCATTTTGGCGATCGTAATTCTGAAACTATCGATTGGCGACATACGTCCTGGATACATTGCCTTTTCTTGGTTTGCTGCGGGTGTAACGCGCTTTCTTGAATTTACGAGTGTTGGCGCTATCTTTGTATTTGGGGAACTCGCTGAGCCTCAAGAGATGGCATCCGTGTTTCCAAATGGATTTGTACTGGCGTTTGCGGCGCTACCGATTATTGTTTTTGTCTCGGCGGTGTTTACGGTGTTGTACCACCTTCGGGTCATTCAGTTGGTTGTGCGTTTACTGGCCAAATTGATGATGCCTGTTCTGGGCACCAGTGGTGCTGAAACACTTTCAGCGGTTGCTAATGTTTTTATGGGGCAGACTGAGGCACCGATAATCGTTAAACCCTATATTCCGAGAATGACGCAGTCTGAACTACTTGCTCTTATGACAGGTGGTTTGTCCACGATTGCTGGAAGCATGTTTGCCGTTTACGTTGGTCTCGGTGCTGACCCTGTCGCCATGTTGACAACGAGTGTGATGGCAGCGCCGTGTGGATTGTACCTCGCCAAAATTCTAGTACCAGAAACGGAAACTCCGGTCACGTTAGGTGACGCGCACGTAGCGGTTGATAGTGAGCACGCTAATGTTGTTGATGCTGCAGCCAGTGGTGCATCGAACGGTATGCAGTTGGCGCTTAACGTCGCGGCGATGTTGATTGCTTTCCTGGCATTTATAGCGATGATTGATTATCTATTAGCTGTAATTCGACCAGGTCTATCGTTGTCGGTTGTGATGGCCATCTTCTTTTCACCGGTGGCGGCATTGATAGGCGCTCCAAGCTCTGATGTGCTGGTCATTGCCGATTTGCTTGGCACTAAGCTTGTGACTAACGAGATGGTGTCCTACGTTAAGTTAAATGTTGAATATTCAGGTGTTATTAGTGACCGGGGGCATATCTTGGCCACGTATGCGCTAACAGGGTTTGCCAATCTCGGTTCGATCGGCGTGTTACTTGGAGGCATCGGTGGTATGGCTCCCGGTCGCCGAGCAGATTTAGCCCGTCTAAGTTCGAAAGCATTGCTTGGTGGATTCATCGCGACACTCATAAATGCAGCGATCGCGGCTATTCTGCTGTGATCGCCTAGTATCATTCAACCTATGCTTCCAACTGTAGACTGGAAAGACGGCCATGTCGTCATGGTTGACCAGAGAAAATTGCCCACCCAGGAAATTTACGTTGAACTCCGGTCGGCTCGTGAGGTCGCTCGGGCCATCGAAAAAATGATTATCAGAGGTGCGCCGGCGATTGGCGTTGCAGCGGCTATGGGTTTAGCGCTGGGTGTCTCTAAGTGTAAAGCCAAGGGAACAGCAACACTGGCTACGGAGTTTTATAAGTTGTGTGACATGATGGCTGGAACCAGACCAACCGCTGTTAACTTGTTTTGGGCGATCGATCGCATGAAACGGGTGTTTTCAGAATCAGCCCGGGCTGGGAAGTCACCGGCCGAGATCCGTCAGGTTTTACTTGCTGAAGCACGTGATGTTCATGATGAAGATGTCGCAAGTTGTCGGGCTATGGGAGAGTACGGTGCGACAATGCTTCCTGATGACGGTCGTGTGTTGACGCATTGCAATGCAGGTGCGCTTGCGACAGGCGGTTACGGGACAGCACTCGGTGTCATTAGAGCAGCGGTTGAATGTGGCAAGCGCATTGCTGTTTATGCAGACGAAACTAGACCATTTCTCCAAGGAGCTAGGCTCACCGCGTGGGAGCTTCTTCGAGATGGTATTGACACGACGATAATTACTGACGGTATGGCTGGACCGCTTATGCGCCGTGGTTCGGTTGATGCGGTTGTTGTGGGTGCTGACAGGATTGCGGCGAATGGCGATGTCGCGAACAAAATTGGAACGTATACAGTTGCGGTTCTTGCGCGTGAGCATGACGTGCCATTTTATGTTGCAGCGCCGACCTCAACAGTTGATCTCGCCACGCCTAATGGAGGTGGAATTCCTATTGAGGAACGTGATCGCCGTGAGGTGACACACGTCGGATCTTCGCGGGTGGCTCCAGACGATGTCGGTGTCTGGAATCCTGCCTTTGATATCACTCCACATAAGTTGGTTTCTTCCATTATTACTGAGCATGGCATTTGTCGACCGCCGTACTTGGACAGCTTGAAAGCTGTTTGCGAATTGACCTGATTGACATGGATATTCTTGGTATTGAAACTTCCTGTGATGAGACGGCGGCGGCCGTTGTTTCTGATTCAGGCAACCGATCGAAACCTTGGATCGTACGTTCTAATGTTGTTTCATCTCAAACGGATATCCATCGCGAATGGGGTGGTGTTGTGCCTGAAATCGCGTCGCGCCAGCATGTTCGAGACATATGTTGTGTGGTTGAACGGGCGATATCTGACTCGGGTAAGAACTGGTCTGACCTTAAGGCCATTGCGGTTACGCAGGGTCCCGGTTTGGTTGGGTCCCTTCTGGTTGGGGTGTCGTTTGCTAAGTCGTTAGCCTGGTCACTCGGAATTCCATTGGTATCGGTAAACCACCTTGCCGGTCATGTCGAGTCTCTTGTTATTGAAGGCGGACTAATGCCTCTTCCAGCTGTTGTATTGGTTGTATCAGGGGGGCACACGAATCTTTATCTTGTAACTTCTAAAGAGAACGGTCAGTCCAATTATCAATTGATTGGTCGAACTCGTGACGATGCAGCCGGCGAGGCATACGATAAGGTGGCGACACTTCTTGGGCTTGAGTATCCGGGAGGTCCCGTGATCGATCGCCTCGCGAAAAAAGGAGACGATCGGGCAGTGTTGTTTCCTTTTGCACGGATGACACATGACGATCGGAACGCTGGTCCGATGGTTGATCGACCAGTCGGTTTAGCGGTAACGCGGCGTCATCGTCTTCTTGAGTTTAGCTTTAGCGGTTTGAAAACAGCTGTGAAACGACATGTTCAACAGCGCAACCACGAGATCGGTTCTAGTGGCGGTTTGTCCAGTAGTGAGGTGGTAGATATTTGTGCAAGTTTTCAGCGTGTTGTGGTGAGTAGTTTGCTCGATAGGACGTTTCGGGCAGCACGCCAATATGGTGCCAAGAGTATTGGAATAGCAGGCGGCGTTTCTGCAAATTCTCGACTGCGGGACGATGCTACTGCGCGAGCTAATCAAGAAGAGCTACCCCTATTCTTACCAAGTCTTTCGTTAGCGACTGATAACGCGGCAATGATCGGTGCCGTTGGCCTGAAGCATTGCCATGCGGGTTTGACTGCTTCTCTAGACCTCAACGCTCAGGCATCCTTGGCAATGTAGATTGACATCATGAGTTGGTACCAGCAGACACACTGGCGCATCTTAGTTGCACTCGGATTTGGTTCGGTGTACGGAGTTGTAGCTGCGCTAAGCGGTTGGGGTGCGTTTACTGCCGATTGGATAACGCCATTCGGGACAATTTTCTTAAGACTTCTTCTATTGATTGCCGTGCCGTTGGTGCTTGCGTCGCTGGTCACTGGTATCGCATCACTGGCTGATCTGAACAAGTTGTCTCGTATTGGTGGCAAGACGATTGCCATCTATTTATTGACTACTTTCATCGCCCTTATTATTGGTCTGGGTGTCGTGAATATTTTCCAGCCTGGCACCACGATTCCTGATGGGCTACGCACGCGACTGCAAAATACCTACCAGACTGACATCGCAGATCGAGAGACCGATGCTCAGGAGGCTACTGAGGCTGGCCCGCTTGAACCTTTGGTTGAGATGGTGCCGGAAAACATTCTTGGGGCAGCAACCAACAATCGCGCGATGTTAAGTGTTGTATTTGTTGCATTTTTGTTTGGTGTGTCCTTGATGCTTTTGCCGAGAGAAAAAGCAAAACCTTTACTTGATCTGTTTGAGAGTCTTGACGCCGTCATTATTAAGATCGTTGAAATTGTGATCAGTTGTGCACCATTGGGTGTGTTTTGTTTGATCGCTGGAACGATCACAGCGGTATCGGGTGATGACCCGAGCGATGTATTTCAATTGCTCAGTGCGTTAGGCCTGTACTGCTTCACCGTTATTCTGGGAATGACTATTCATACGGTGGTCATTTACCCTTCCATGTTAAAGCTGTTGACCCCGATCCGGATGCGAGATTTTTTCGCAAGTATTCTGCCTGCGCAGCTAGTTGCCTTTTCCACATCATCTAGTGCTGCGACCCTTCCGGTGACGATGAAACATGTAAAAAAAGATATTGGTGTGTCTGATGAGGTGGCATCATTTGTTTTGCCACTTGGTGCGACTATTAATATGGACGGGACGGCGCTCTATCAGGCGGTGGCGGCAGTATTTATTGCACAAACGCTTGGGATACCACTTGATCTCGGCGCTCAAGCGACGATTGTGTTTACTGCGTTGCTTGGGTCCATCGGTGCTGCTGCCGTTCCCAGCGCGGGTATTGTGATGCTGGTGGTTGTCCTTGAATCTGTCGGTGTGCCTATTGCCGGTATTGCATTAATTCTCGGTGTTGACCGGATATTGGATATGTGTCGGACTGCTGCGAATGTTACGGGTGATGCGACGGTCGCGACGGTTATTGCCGCAAGTGAAAAGCAATTATCTCCGACGGATGCCAATAGATTTAAGGGGTAGTCCCTGCTGCTGGAATTGCACCGAGATCAGCTAATGACGATGATACCAACACGCGACGACGCTTGGGTTCTACTAAAGGAATATACGGTTGGTGAGAGTCTCGTAAAGCATGCATTGGCTGTTGAAACAGCGGTTCGTGGTTATGCTGGATTATTTGGTGAGGATGAAGAAGCTTGGGGTGTTGTAGGCCTACTGCACGATTTTGATTACGAGCGGTGGCCCGATATGACAGACCACCCGTTTAGGGGTGCGGAGATCCTGAAAGAGCGTGGTTACCCGGAATACATGATTCGAGCTATTTTGTCGCATGCTGACTACAGTGGAGTAATGCGAGAATCGAGGCTCGAGCATACGTTGTTCGCTTGTGATGAATTGGCAGGTTTTATCACGGCTGCATCACTTGTTCGGCCTACCAAGAGCATTCTTGATCTCGAAACACGCTCGGTAAAGAAACGCATGAAGGACAAAGCGTTCGCGCGGGCGGTTAGTCGCGATGATCTTCGTCAAGGAGCTGCGGAACTTGGCATCTCTCTTGAAGAGCACATCACCAATGTGATTGGGTTTTTACGTGGTCGTGCGGAACTTCTTGGACTTCGTGGCAGCTTATAGATAGATGCAGAGTCAGGCTGGCCACATTTTCTTCTACGGCACATTAATGCGGATGTTTCCGCTTCGTGCTCGTGCCGGCATTGATAATTGGCTGGAATATGTAGGCGATGGATACGTATCTGGTGCGCTCTTTGACCTCGGTTCTTATCCGGGGTTAGTTGTGGATTCGTGCAGCCAAGTATGTGGAGAGGTCTATAGAGTTCTTGATCCCGTTAAATTGCTCGCACGGGTTGATCTGATTGAAGATTATCGAGTCGAGAATCCAAAGGAAGGTCAGTACGTTCGACAGACTATGGATGCCATACTTGAGGATGGGCGGGCGCTTACCGTTTGGTGTTACGTCTATAACCAGCTGCTGCCACCAAATGGACGGATTAAAGACGGCGATTACCGGCGTTACGCCAAGCTATAGCATATGGCTTTTGGTGGCGTCCTTCTAGCCATAGCGATGTCTTGTATTGGCTTGTCTTTGTTATTATCTAATCCCGCGTACAAATAATTACGAGCGACGATAAACCTTTGGCGTATCAAGTAATCGGTGTAATTGGCTGCGGTCTTATGGGAGCTGGGATCGCTCAGGTTGCCGCACAGTCTGGCTATCGCACGTTGGTGCGTGAGGTCGATGAGGAGGCTGTCGGAGAAGGATTACACCGTATCGAGGCCTCTCTCGCATCAGGTGTTCAGCGTGGAAAGCTATCGTCTGGAACTAAAGATGAGACGATGTCCAATCTTATTGGAACGACGAGCCTTGAGAAGATGTCGGAGTGTGACCTGATAATCGAGGCTATTGTCGAAGATGTGAATGAGAAGCGAAAAATATTTTCTGCGCTGGAGGCGATTGTGCGGCCGGAGACGGTGTTTGCTTCGAATACCTCGTCTCTCTGTATCACCGAGATGGCGTCTGCCTCGAGTCGGCCTGATCGTTTTATCGGGCTGCATTTTTTTAGTCCGGTGCCGGTGATGAAATTGGTCGAAGTTGTTCGGGGACTTGCAACTAGTGATGAAACTTACGAACGGGTTTTTGCGTTTAGTGAAACTTTGGGCAAAGAACCGGTGACCTGTCCAGACAGGCCAGGGTTTATCGCAAATAGATTGTTAATTCCTTATCTTCTTGACGCGGTTCGGGCTTATGAGTGCGGCGTTGGAACTATTGAGGATATTGACAAGACGATGTCGTTGGGCTGTGGGCACCCGATGGGACCCTTTAAACTGCTCGATTTTATT
>CAZWKO010000064.1:1427-10491 GCA_964634925.1 uncultured Vicinamibacteraceae bacterium | reverse complement strand
ATTTTTCCGCTTAGCCCCGGGGCGAGAGGTGCGATTGCGCTATGCCTACTTTGTAACGTGCCGCGAGGTGGTGAAGGATGCGAACGGCAACGTTGTAGAACTTCGCTGTACGTACGACCCCGAAACGAGAGGTGGGTACGCTCCGGATGGTCGAAAAGTTCGTGGCACGATTCACTGGGTATCTGCTCCTCATGCCATTAGTACTGAGGTCCGTTTTTATGACCACTTATTTACGGTCGAACATCCTGAGGACGTGCCCGATGGCGCCGATTATAAAGACACTCTCAACTCGCATTCCGAGGAGCGACGTTCAGATTGCTGGGTTGAACCAAGTGTAGCCAGTCCACCGGTCGGGACGTGTTACCAGTTTGAGAGGCTTGGTTACTACTGTGTGGACGCGGATTCGGTAGAAGGTGTACCTGTGTTCAATAAAACCATTGGTTTGCGGGATACGTGGGCTAAACTCCAGAAAAGGTAACGAGTCGAGAGCGCGCTAAATCATAGGAGGAAGACCATGCGGACTTTGATTTTCGCCGCTGTGGTTGGGTTTATCGGTGTCAGTGCCGGATACGGGGTCCAGCATGATGTGAGTGGCACCTGGGGTTTTGTTGTTGAACTTGACATTGGTGGTGGTGAGCCCACGTTTGAGTTTGTGCAACAAGGCGACATTTTATCTGGAACGTATGAAGGTACGTTTGGAACTGCCCCTGTTACTGGAACAGTCAGAGGCAATCAGATTGAGTTTAGTTTTGGTGACGAGGGAAACGAAGCGCTTTATGTCGGGACGATTGAGGGCAACACGATGTCTGGCACCTGCGATTACGGTGGTGTTGGTGAGGGGACGTGGGAAGCCGAACGTCAGTAACTACCGTGTGTCCCGCTCGGTCGTGCTGTAGTTAGTAGCGAGAACACCGAATCATGACGCGGCCGGGTCGTTGACACTGGCCACGCCATGGTACGGTGAGATTTGTTAGAAAATGTCAGGATTCAGAATCAGTGAGACCTGCTGCGCGTTTCCATGTCTGCAACTGGCCGATATGCGTTCCTTCGTGAGCCGACATGATGTACATAACGATGTCTCCGGTTGTCGGAAACATCTTGCGAAAATCCTCCGCCGATTCTGCCGTCAATGATTCAGGCGAAGCTTGTTTGACCGCTTCTGCGATACGGGCATGCTGATTGGAGAGTTCGGCGAGCAGTTGTTCTTTTGAGGGAAAGAGCCCGGCATCATCACTCGGTGTGCCACCAGTTTTGCAGGCTTCTTTCCACTCTTTCGGAAAGGTCGATTCCAGTCCAAGTATCGTCGCTAGCCAGTCTGACGTACTAGCCAAATGACCGAGTGTCCAGGCCGGATGGTTTACCAGGCCGTTAGGCTGCAGCGTCATTTGTTCATCGCTAACGTCAGCAACGATTTTTTTAATGTGCTCCAAGTTAAATGCATATGTGTGGACTAGGGGTTCAACCATCTAAAGACTCCTCAAGGAAATGCAGCGTAAACGGGCCCTAGTATACTGCCCAAAACGATTACTTATCCCCGAGGACGCTATTGCCAAAACGATTGAATCGCCGTATCTGTCTTGCTTCTCACCCTGTCGGGTTTCCTACGGCCGATGATTTCTCGCTTGTAGAAGATGTTGTAACTGAACCCACAGAAGGCGAGATGCTGTGCCGCACGATCTATCTCTCGCTAGACCCGTATATGCGAGGTCGGATGAATCCCGGTCCATCCTATGCCCCGGGTATTCCTGTCGGGGACGTCATGGTCGGTGGAACGGTATCTCAGGTTGTGGAATCCAAGCTTGATGGCTATTGCGAGGGAGACTTCGTCCTGACCGCGAATGGCTGGCAAGAGTATGCGCTGTCTGATGGGACAGGCGTACGGAAACTCGATCCGTCGGAAGCGCCGCTTTCGTCAGCACTCGGTGTGCTCGGGATGCCAGGTCACACTGCGTATGTCGGGTTTCTTGATCATGGTCGGCCACAGCCTGAAGACACGGTTGTCGTTTCGGCGGCCTCCGGCGCAGTCGGTGCGATTGTGGGGCAGATTGCGAAACGAGAAGGCTGTCGTGTCGTTGGTGTGGCTGGTGCGCCAGAGAAATGTGAGTACGTCACGTCTGAACTCGGTTTTGATGCTTGTGTAAGCCACCTTACAGACGATTTACCTGCAGCACTTCGTGCTGCATGCCCGAACGGTATTGATATTTATTTTGAGAACGTTGGCGGCAAGGTGTTTGAGGCCGTGCTTCCACTCTTGAATAATTTTGCACGGGTTCCAGTCTGTGGCCGAATAGCTAACTACAACCTGACCGAAGCGCCAACCGGTCCTGACGGTGTTCCGAGATTAATGGGATTGACCTTGGTTCGTCGGATTACGTTCCGTGGGTTTATTGTGTTCGATCACATGGACCGACTTCCTGATTTTCTTCGCGATATGACGGGCTGGGTTCGCGATGGGTCGATTCGTTATCGCGAGCATGTTGTGCAGGGGTTGGAGTCTTCCGTGTCGGCGTTTCTTGGCCTGCTTCGTGGAAAAAACTTTGGCAAACTTTTAGTGCGTGTATCAGATGATCCGACTCTTAGCGAGTCCGCCTCGTGAAATTTATCTGATACGTCACAATACGAGTTCCGGATGATTAGCTCCGCCCGACGCATTCCCAACGCACTTGTTTTTATCGCCGGTCTTATTCTTGTTGCTCAGTTGATCAGCTACGTTCTCCCGGCTGGTGAGTACGACCGCGATGGAGACCGAGTAATTCCGGGCACGTATCAGACGGTCGAAGCGGAACCGCTTCCACCGTTTGCATTTCTTACGGCGATCCCCAGGGGATTAGCAGAGGCACAAGACATTATTTTTTTTGTGTTCATTGTCGGTGGTGCCATCGGGGTCATTCGCGCGACGGGGGTTATTGATGCGCTTATTAGTGAGGCACTTCAGCGCACAGGAAATCGACCGGAGCGGCTCGTTGCGGCCATGGTTGGGATTTTTGCACTCGGGGCATCGACCATCGGGATGGCGGAGGAATACCTGCCGTTCGTTCCAATACTTGTAACGATGTGTCTTGCGTTGAAACTGGACGCCGTCGTGGCGGTTGGCATCATTTATATCGGTGCGGGCGTTGGCTATGCGTGCGCCGCGCTCAATCCATTCACCGTGCTTATTGCGCAGGACATTGCAGCTGTGCCACTTACGTCTGGACAGGCGGTCCGATGGCTACTGCTTCTGGTCTGCGTGGGAGTTGGGGTGCACCATCTTCTGTGCTATATGTCCCGGCTCAAGATGGACCCACAATCAAGTCTTGTTGCGGATGTTGACTATGCAGGATTCACATTGCTTTCCACTGAGACTCTGACAAGTCGACACGGTTGGATCATTGGTTTACTGGTCGTTGCGAGCGCAGGGTTTGTGTGGGGTGTTGCGACCCAAGGGTGGTATGTCGGTGAGCTGTCCTCGATGTTTCTTGCCATTGCCCTGGCGACAGCTCTTGTTGGTGGACTGACCGCGAATGCTGCGGCACAGTCGTTTGTGGGCGGTGCGGCGGAGATGACAACTACCGCACTCCTGATTGGTTTTGCTCGTGCGATTCAGGTGGTCCTGACGGATGCTCAGGTTATCGATAGCGTGATTTACGGTTTAGCGCAGCCCTTGGCTCTTTTGCCAGCCCACGGCGCGGCGGTCGCGATGCTGTGTGTGCAGACGATGTGCAACCTGTTTGTTCCATCAGGTTCAGCACAGGCCTATGTCACGATGCCGGTGATGGCTCCACTGGCAGATTTGACGGAGGTGACGCGTCAAACGGCCGTGTTGGCCTATCAGTTTGGTGATGGGTTCACCAACATGATCGTGCCGACCAATGCGTTGCTGATGGGGATTTTGGCGTTGGGACGAATCCCCTATTCACGATGGGTTAAATTCGTTGCGCCGCTCCTCGTCAAGTTCTACGCCGTTGCGGTAATTGCCCTTATTTTGGCAGTGCAATTTGGCTACTGAGATTTGGCGCTCTCTCTTTCCGGTTCTAGGCAGTAAAATGGGTTGTTCATGATGCTACCTGCACGATGTGCCCGAACGCTGCTTGCCGTTTTTGTGACGGCTGGATTGTTGTTTGTCGGATGCAGTTCGCCGTCAGAGAACCAGCCGACAGCGGTCGCTGGCGGTAGTGACGAACCGGCGACCGTGTTCGAGGTTCCGTCCGATGGTGTGACGCTTCGGTTCGTTGATACCCCCGCGTCGGTGGGGTCACTAACGATGCAGACCATTGACGGCGAGTTTTTAGAGATGTCCGATCTGCGCGGAAAGGTCGTACTGGTGAATTTCTGGGCTACGTGGTGTGGTCCGTGCCGTGAAGAAATTCCATATCTTGCGAGCTTAACCGAACGGTACCCCGAGCACTTAGTCGTTATCGGTGTCTCCGAGGACGCGGGTGGAGTTGATATGGTCGAGGCGTTTGCCGACCAGTATGGAGTGAATTATCCGATCGTGATGTCGACGCCTGAAATTAAGCGAGCATTCCCTGGCGTTTTTGCCTTGCCCACATCTTTTGTGGTCGATCCCGATGGACAGATGGTCCAAACTCATGTGGGTTTAATCAGCCCGGTTATTTTGGAACAGGAAACGCGTTATTTGAGTTCGTTGTCGAATAACGCGACGGTTGAGACCGTTGCGGCCACTAGTCAAATTCGCTTAGCTAACGCCGCGCAGGCCACCGAGATTCCTGGTGTTGACCTGTCCGTGTTGACGCCGGACCAACGTGAAGAGGCACTACGCCGTCTTAATGCGGACGGGTGTCCGTGTGGGTGTCAACTAACGTTGGCGCAGTGTCGCATCAACGATTCGTCTTGCGGTATCAGCCCACCGATTGTTGAAAAACTTGTTGCTGAGATTGTCGCTGGTAATTAAAGGCGACGCTCTTTCAACGGTTTACAAATGTCGCAATAGAGCCTCTACCCATAGTGATTTATCCGTCAGGTTGCTCTAGGCCTCAGATGTGCGGGCGACGGCTGTTCCACTAGTTGCAACCTTGTAGTCTGGTGCTGGCTCGGATTCGTCGGTTCCTTGACCAAACAAGCGTGTTGGAATTTGCCGAAAATCATCCAGGATCACGTAAGAGATAGGTACTAGGAACAGCGTAATAAAGGTTGCGAAGAGTACGCCGAAGGCCAGCGAGACGGCCATCGGCACCAAAAAAGCAGCTTGCATACTGCGTTCGAGCATTAGTGGCACCAAGCCGAAGAATGTGGTCAACGACGTTAGCAGAATTGGGCGAAATCGATGACTGCCGGCCTCTCGGACGGCTGCGGCGATATCGTGCGTGACGGCTCGCCGCCGGTTAATGAAATCGACCATGACCAAGCTGTCGTTCACGACGACACCAGTCAACGCTACCAGGCCAAACATTGACATTAAAGTAACGTCAAGGCCCATCACCATATGACCCCAGATGGCACCAACCAGACCAAATGGAATAGCTCCCATGATGATGGTTGGCTGCAAATACGATTTCAGTGGAATGGCCAGAAGTGCAAAGATCATGAATAGTGCCAAGATAAAGCCCGTCTGGAGTCCACCGACGGCATCTCTCTGTTCAGCCTGAGCACCTTCAAAGGTATAAAAAACGCCTGGATACTTGGCGAGCACTTCGGGGAGGATGCGATTTTCGAGATCGGCAATTACCTGTCCTCCCGAGGTAATACCGGCTTCAACGGCTGCTGTGACGTTAATCGCTCGATTCCGGTCGACTCGTTTGATCGATGCGAAGCCACGTCCCGGCTCAACTTGAGCTACCTGACGGAAGGGTACTTCTCCACCTTCTGGTGTTCTGATTCGCATATCTTCGAGATTGCCAAGAGAACGACGACTCTCTTGCGGATAGCGAACCATCACGCGGATATCGTCTCGTCCGCGCTGGATGCGTTGGGCTTCTTCACCGTAAAACGCTTGTCTGACTTGGCGTCCGAGGTCTTGCAACGTAAGCCCTAACGTTTCCGCGCCAGGCTTAATACCGAGTTTGAGTTCTTCTTTGCCGGGTTGAAACGAATCAGAAATCTGGTACACACCTGCGTATTCTGCTAAACGTTGCTTGACTTCGTCCGCCGCGCTACGGAGGCGGTTATTATTCGGTCCGGCCAACTGCACGTTAACATCCTCACCCGGCGACATGATTGACATTTTGAAGTTGACTTCGGTGGCTTCCGGAATGGGCCCGGTTGCGTCGCGCCACATCAACCCGAGTTCCTCGCTTGTGTAAGACCGCGTCTCCGCGGGCGCCAGTTCAATGGTTACTTCACCAAGATTTGCTGCCGATACGTCCCGGATCCGGCCCATTGGACCGCCTCCACGTGAGTTCATCGGTTGATCTCCGACAGATGCAGACACGTGGCGAAAGTAGTCCATGCCCGTTTCTTGAATCAGGTTCTCTCTGAGTGTGGCGGCTCCTGCCTCGAGTTTTTCAACCGCGTCCCCAGTTACTTCAACGGGAGCACCGAGGGGCATGGTGATCGAGGCGGCCATGAAATCTGCTTCAATGGACGGAAAAAAACGGAAATTCGTCCATCCACCGAATACCATCCCAACCGTCAGGACGAGTGTTGAGACACCAACGGCGGCAGTCAGGTATCGCCACTTGACCGTTCGGTCGAGCACTGGTTCGTAGACTGTTCGTATAAAGGTTTTCAGTCCATTTGAGAAGAGACTTTGGAATCGGCGCCAGGGTCCAGGTTTGCGTGGAGTAGGTGTATGCGACAGGTGGGCTGGCAAAATCCCCAGTGATTCAACTAGCGAAAAGAGCAGGCATGGGATAACAATGAGCGGAATCACTCTGAAAATCTTTCCCATCATGCCTGGAACAAACATCAAGGGCAGAAATGCGGCGACCGTTGTCAGGACAGCAAAGATGACGGGTTTGGCGATTTCTTGTGCGCCTTCGATTGACCCGCGCATGTTCGATTTGTGCCCGTGTTCTTCTTGGTGCCGATAAATGTTTTCACCAACAATGATCGCGTCATCAACCACAATGCCGAGCACTAAAATAAAGGCAAAAAGCGACATGACATTAATAGACACATCGCCGGCGGGCATAAAGGCCATTGCGCCGAGAAATGAGATGGGAATACCAAGACTGACCCAGAATGCCAACCGCAATTCGAGAAACAGTGCTAGGACGGCAAACACCAGAATAAAGCCGGTAATACCATTCCTCAGCATCAGCGAAAGTCGGTCGTCTAGGACCTCGGCTTGATCTTGCCAGATGGTTAATGTCACCCCTTGTGGCAAACGTGCCTGAGTGGTCTCGACGTAATTACGGGCTGCTGCAGCAATGTCTAATGCGCTTTGGTCACCTGTGCGAAAAACAGAGACCATCACGGTCGGCTCGACATCGAAGCGGGCGTATTGGTCCGTTTCGGCAAACCCATCGACCACCGTTGCGACGTCTCCGAGTTGTAAGCGGCTACCATCAGCGCGTGTCCACAGTACGAGGTTTTCGTATTCCTCACCTCGGTACGCTTGGCCGATCGTTCGCAGCAGGATTTCACCACTATCGGTTTTAACCGAGCCGCCTGGAAGGTCGAGTGAAGAGCGACGCACGGCGTCCGCGACTTGATCGAACGTCATGCCGTGGCGGCGTAATGCGACCTCAGAGACCTCAATAGAAATTTCATAGGGTGGTGCGCTGACAATGTCGACCTGCGTGATTTCTGGAAGACCAGAGAGTTCGTCACGTACCTGTTCGGCGATGGTCTTTAAGGTGAAAATATCGACTTGGCCTGAAATCGAAATGTCGGTTACCTGATTTCTCGCCGTGAGTTCCGTAATGATCGGTTTTTCAGTTTCGATGGGAAATGTCGTAATCGCGTCGACATTACTCTGAATGTCGTTGACAACCCTTCTTGAATCGGCGCCGAGTTCAAGTTCAACCATGACGGTCGCCGCTCCCTCGGTTGCCGTGGATTGAATTTCTTTAATGCCATCAAGTCCCTGTATGGCTTCCTCAATACGGATTACGACGGCTTCTTCAACTTCTTCCGGGGCTGCGCCGAGATACGGAACCGAGATGCTGACACGGTCGAGTTCTATCTCTGGGAACACTTCTTCAGTGACGGTCGTGATGGCAATAAAACCACTCACGCCGATGAAAATCATCAGGAGGTTGGCGGCGACGCTGTTACGCGCCATCCATTCAATCATTGCCTTCATAGTCGGTCCCCTAAGCGCAAGAGCGAATGTGTGTTCCGAGCAGTTGTGCCTGTATTAGTCAGTATTGTTAAGCTCAACGTTTCCGTAAGGGCAGACACAATTTGCTCTGTGAGGGTTCCTAAATCGTCCGCACTTCCATCGACTTTGAAAGCGTGCACCACGGCACCGCTGTTTTTATTGCTGACGCGTACGGTTACACGAACGAGATCACCAAGTTGCTGAATGCTTCCTGCCACGCTCCAGGTCGCGGACTCCATCGGTAAAGTAAGTTTTATCGATTTCATCATCGAGACCTGTGCGGTTACCTCTTTCGTAATTGTGTCGCTAAGGTCTTGGGCGGAAGACGCCCCGTCTTCTGTGGCTGCGTTCAAGTGATCGAACGGTAACACCGCGAGTGTTGTGATAAGTGCTATCTCGTCCTGGTCCGCGATGTTGCGAATAGACCCCAGTTGTTCAAGGATTGTTGTTGCGACGGTCGATTCCAGACTTGAACGCTCGCTCATAGCGCCATCGACCTTGATGGATCCAAGGACCGCATCATCCGCTGTGTCGACGATACGGGCCGTGACGCGTACCATCGGTCCGATGTGTTGAATGGCGCCATTGATGAGATAACGGGCATTACTTTGTTGTGCTGTGGTCGTAATGCCGTCTGTATGCTGAAGTTGGGTTTCGATAGCGCGCCGGACTGATGTTCCCAATCCATTACTACTTTCTAGGTTTAAGTCTTCGAATGGTATGACTGCGATCGTATTGGATGGCACGATTGCTGCAACCGCTTCCCGTCCTGACGGGGCAGCGCGATTGTTCTCCGCGACCGCATTGGATGGCACGATTGCTGCAACCGCTTCCCGTCCTGACGGGGCAGCGCGATTG
>CAZWKO010000064.1:0-1327 GCA_964634925.1 uncultured Vicinamibacteraceae bacterium | reverse complement strand
TTCTCCGCGACCGTTTCTATTTCTAGAGCCTCTTGAGGTGGAATGGGCGCATCAGTAACCAGTCGCTCTTCTGCGGGTTCGGGATTTGGTGACGTTGTGGCTGTCGGGTCGGAAACGGTTGCGGTGTCCACTGTGTCTGGCGTTGGTGTTTCGGTTGCTTCGTTCGATGTCAGTGCGTCGAGCCACGCCGGACGGGCCGAGGTTTGTCTGTCAGCCGATATGGCGCCGGGTAATGAATTCGTATCATCTGGTTCTAGTTCGGTCAGGCGATTTTGTGTGTCGGGCATTGTTGCAGGACCTTGCCCAGTGAGGTCATTACTGTTGTCTTCGTCGGTTCTTACCAGCGTGTCGATATCCGTGTTGGCAATTTGGATGCGCATCCCGTCTGTCGGTGCATCGAGTGGCGAGACGACGACAAGTTCACCATCCGAGAGCCCACTTTGGACATAGATAGCATCCGTTGTGGAACGAAAGATCGCTACATTCCGAAATTCCAGATGCTCATCTGCCGACACCACGAGTACTTGGTCTCTTCCACGCAGTGCGGCCCGCGGGATTGCGGCCACGTTTTGAACTGACCGTCCTTCAATTTCGGCTTCAACATACATCCCCACTGCGAGGGGCGGTTGGTTCGAATTTTCACTCGGCGCATACGGGTCCGAGACTTCAGCAACGACGTGCACCATCCGACTAACAGGGTCGAGTTCGCTTTCAGTGCGGACGACGCGCCCCTGCCATTCGTGTGTTTCTCCAGCAAAGGTCGCGCGTAACGTGACAGCGGGTTGTATTTGTTGTCGACCGTCGCGATACGACAGTGGAAGGTCCAGATAAGCAATTTGATCGTCAGGTAGTGGAAGACGGATTTCAGCGATGTCTACTGCATAGACCGTCGCGATCATGTCGCCAACGCGAACGAACTGCCCGATATCAACGTTTTTTTGCCGAACGCGGCCAGCGTATGGTGCAACAATTTCGGCACGTTCAAGATCTCGTTCGGCTCGGGTCACGCTGGCTTTTGCCGCATTAATTGCAGCTTGCGCTTCATCAAGTTGGGGTTTACGCAAAGTCAGTTCACGAGGGTCGCCACGACCGAGGTCGTTCCATTCCCGTTCAGCTATCTCGGCTTCAGCCTGCTCTTGCGCTAGCCGCAGCCGTGCCTGGGCGAGCTGCGACCGGGCGCTAATTAACGCTTGCTCATAGTCGAAGGGGTCTATCTTTACGAGAGCATCGCCCTCTTCAAAGAAGCCCCCCTCGGCAAACGATGATGACACCCAGGTCACTCTTCCTGAGATTTCAGGGACGAGTTGACTTTCTGTTCGAGGTTGCA
>CAZWKO010000063.1:5994-10497 GCA_964634925.1 uncultured Vicinamibacteraceae bacterium | reverse complement strand
GGGTGACGGGAAGGTCCTAGAATGGCTGACCAATAACAAGCCAAAATCGCTAAAGTGGGGAAGGGCGATGGTCGCCACGGCGGGAGACTCCCCCCCCATGCTGATGATTCTCCCACCCGGCGGGCACCAGGTCGGGGTCGCACTCGAAGCGGACTCGGGCTTCTCCCTTGTCAGTATCCATTCCTCGGAACTGGCAAACCACAACAGGGTGAAGACCGATGACGGTAGCCCTCCTGAGCTGTACGTATGGAATTCCCAGCCAGGCAACGTCGCAACTCTCCAACCCACTTTCTCGGGAGCAAGACTAATCCCGGAACTACAGGGCTTATCTTCGGCATGGGACCCCGGCAACGGCGAGCAAATCCCTAGGGTCTCCGGTCGCTGGATGCGGTGCGACCTCTCCATGGCCCCCACGGCAATCAGAAACTGGGAGTGCCCTTTGGGAGGGATAGACCACCTCGGTTCCGATGACAGGTCCAGAGTGGCAAGGATGCTAATGCCAGTTTTCCTGGACTGCCTGGGAACATCCTCCGATAACGACCCCTCTTCCAACCAGTCTGTCGGGGTCTATGGGGGGATTCGCTTCAAGGAGGGGCCAGACATCATTGCCAACTCCGAGCCACTCAGGCCCCACGTTCAGCGTAAGGACAGGGATGTTGAGGAGGTAGGGGCGAACCCCGTGGATTTCAGAGTTATGCGGGCGGCAGTAGGCCTGAAGGGCATGGTTGCAGAGCAATACGTCCCGGACAATCAGCACAAACACCCCGTCCTCTCCGAGCCAAGCAGCCTCAGTGACTTCTCGGTGGTCAGGGCGATAGGAACACTGTGGAAGATCACCGAGACCGAACCACCGTCTGCGAATCCGACCCAGAGGGGAGCATGGATCCATAAGATGACTTACTGGTCCCCTCGCATCGAAGGTAGCTCCAACCTTGACTTCAAGAGTGCGTACGACGTATGTTGGGTCAGGGGCAATGACTCTACGAATATCGGCCTGACTTCACAGCGCCTGCCAATCAGGTCAATGTCAAGGGTCTACCTAGACGACGAAGATATCCCAAGGGTCAGGGGGGGGCCCCAGTTCCAAGAGCTCAGGGATGCGGGCCTGTCCCCATTCGGTCATGACTTCAGACTGACTGACCACACATTCGTGATGGACCAGTTCGACCTGACTGACACATGGCTCCCCCGGAGTTCGGACTCACCGCCCTGGGAACTCGATATGGGGGACCTGGTAAGCTGGAGGGACATCCACCCAGTACTCATCTATGACGATGGCATCCTGGAGGCTGTACTGAAGAACCGCAGCTCGGTGGGCAACGACAACAAGCTGCGCAGGGGAATAGACAGGCTCCTAGATATCGCCTTCGGTCAGAGTCCCGATGACGTGAAGCAAGCACTGACCTGGCTCGACGAGCTTCTCGAGCACCTCCCAACTTCGGGGTGGCTGGATGCAAATCAACCCGGACAGGGCACCAACAGGACTCGTCTGAGGCCCCTTGTCGATGGCACCGAATTCCACAGGATTAAGGAGGCAATAGAGAAGAGGGAAGAGGCCCCATGGGAGTCCTTCGAGCAGGCATCGAACACCGGGATAACCCCTGACCAGGCAGACTCCGTCTACGGCATGACCAGGATTCCAGTCCTACGCAAGTCCGGGGAGGTTTGGGAGGCAAACAGGGATGACGGCAAGACCATCAGGCAGGTCTCCCAATGGGGTAGCGGCGACCCCAGCATCATGGTCCTAGTGAGCGATACGGAGGCGTTCCCCACCTCCCTGCTGGAGATTGAGCAGGGCGCCGACGTCCACATCGTGACCAGCCGACGCATACTGCGGACCCTCAAGTCGGTCAACCCCGACCCGGGTTGCATCGAGGAGGTCCACCTCTTCAAGGCACTAAGCTGCGGATTCCAGGAAAACATCCCCCTCCCATCAGGCCCTAACCCCCGGTTACGGTACGTCGACGAGCTCCTGAACAGCCTTGGGTTCAGGGTGAGCTGGTTCGACTACGAAGGCAGGGCCCCATCGCCCGACTCTCCCTTCATAGCATGGGAAAACTGCGTCGCACTGAAGTTGGATGGAGACGCGATAACAGCCTCCAGCCCCATGAGCTCCGCCAGGCCGACCCGCGACGAACACCTACACATCTCCAACTGGGTCCTGGACTGGCTCTTGTCTCCCGGTGTTGGCCAGGACATCGCCGATATCACCGCCCAGATCAGGAGGAAAAACATCAACTCGCCCTGGTGGTTCTCAGGCAGACTCGGTCTCCCGGACAACGGCTCCGCCGAGCTGGACTTCCTGCACGAGTACTGCATCAACGAACTCGAACTCACTGAAATCACCTCGAACCTCCTCGACATAGACTCAGTGGACGGAGTCATAGACGCCATAGACGATATGGAGCAACTGTACAAAGAGCCCTTCGACAGGATGATCGGGACAGCGGTGATGCTCAAGGAACTCTATCAGAACATCCCCAGCATAATCCCGGCCCTCAACTCGTACAGGACAGCCTCGCCAGGGAACCCCTCCAGTGTCAGGCTCAACGTGTCGATAGGATACTGGATGCTCGGCAACCTGGGAGGCAGCGATAAACCCAGGCCAGCACTCTCGATAGGCGGGACCCTTCTAGTCAACGACATAGAGGCCGGGTCGATGAAGATCCGGGCCCTCGATGCGGATAGGGAGGCCTTCGACTTGAGCAGCGGGGTAAAGGACAGGCTCTACGATGCGCTCAGTCAGCAATGGACTACCTCTAGGGACGGCTTCATCGTAGTGGAGAAGATGTTCGTGGACCAGGAAGGAGAGCACTGGGACGGGGCGCTTCACAGGATCCACGCAATTCATGTAATGGGCTTCCTCCTGGCAGCTACCGGGGGTTTCTGATGCCAGCCGACAGCTTCCTCAGGTTCGATGACGAGGCAACCAGGGCCAGGCTGTTCCCGATTCTGATCAAGCTCTACGACTTCGAGTCGAGGAGGGTCTCAGGCTCCCATGGCGGGCAGAGGCGCTTCAGCTCCTGCATCTGGACGGCCCAGGAGGCGCTGGACCACATCGCCAGTCAGACGCCGGGAGCAGACAGGGAGGACCTGTCCACCAGGCTCCACGAGCTTATCGGCATTATGTCCGATAGCGAGGAGAGGCACATGCTGAGGTTCCCCAAGGACGGGGCGGACCACCACATCACAAGGGTGGCCGAGATGGTGCGCACCGCTGGCAACCTCCACGAGTTCCAGAACAGGGAAACGACGCCCGGGGTCGAGAGGAAGTTCTCCATAATCGACGGGACTGCCTGGCACCCCAGGCTTAGGTTCGGCGCTCCGAGGGACACATCCCCCGAAGCGCTGGTCCGTAGAGTTAGGGACTGCTTCCCATCCGGCCACGCCCTCCCCGACTCCAGGGGCGGCCATCCCCTAGAAGTGGCCATCTCTGACCTCGAAACGGTCCTGGAAGCCGTCAACAGGAAGTTCGGCGGGGCCCTGATGTTCTCAGACTTCCAGACCTCCGCGATAGTCACCGCCCTGCAGCAGTCCTGGTCCGAGACCTCAGGCTCCGCCACGGCAGTTACAGCCGGAACAGGGATGGGGAAGACGCTCGGCTTCGCCATCCCCGTGATCACGGACGCACTGATCGCCGACAGGGGGGGTCGCAGGGTCTGCTCGCAGATACTCGTCTACCCCCGGAACGACCTCGCGAAGGACCAGTTCTCGGAGATCACCGACATGGTCAAGGAGGTCAACAAGCTCCTGATCAGGAGGGGCGAGGCCGACCGCTGCATAGGGACCGCTCTGGATGCCGACGGGAGAATCAAGAAGAAGCAGAAGAGGTACCCAGCCGGAGTCCCCGGAGCACCGGACTGGAACCTGAATCCAACAAACGTGTACTACGGCTCCTCCATCACATACGCGGGCGACAGGCCCGCAGCAATCGTCGCCTGCCAAGTGGAGTCCTTCCGACGCAGGCTCAGGATACCGCAGGTGCTCAGAGGCCTCAGCACGGGACTGCAGAGGATCGTCTTCGACGAGATTCACCTCAGCTCGGGGACTCAGGGCGGGCACCACAGCCGAATCGTCTCCAGGTGCAAGCAGATTGGGTTCAGGGGGGGCTCGAGGATGACCTTCATGGGCATCAGCGCGACCATCGCCAAGCCCAGGGACCATATCTCAAAGATCTGGAGGTGCCTCCCCAAGGAGGTCAGGCACATCGAGTCAAAGATGGAGCAAACCGGGACTCCGATGGGGATAATGCACCACATCATGCTCAGGCCCAGGAACGGCACACCGGAGGTCGGTGCTCTGGTCGACATGACCAGCGCAGTGACCCACCAACGCAGGCCCCGGGACTTCGACCAGCGGCCCATGAGGGGGGGAAACCGCGGATTCGACTACAAGGCACTCCAGAAGACGGTAGGGTTCTCGGACAGCCACGAGGTGGTGGGGAACTGGTACTCGTTCACCCTTGACAACGAGGCGACCTCGGAGTCCTACTCGGTCAGGACC
>CAZWKO010000063.1:0-5894 GCA_964634925.1 uncultured Vicinamibacteraceae bacterium | reverse complement strand
TGGAGACCTGCCCCTATCTCGAGTGCGGTACCTGCTGGTGGTTCTCGCCCAGGGAGTCCGATTCCGGTGACCTTGATGCATTCGAGGAAAGGCCAGACCACCCAGGCAGCCACAGCTACCGGCAGTCCGTGCGAGCCAAGAGGCACACGGGGAAGACCAACGCATCCCAGGATGACACCGAGAGGGAGGGCAAGTCAAGCGCCAACTACTCCTTCCAGACCATCCCCTACCTAGGGGCCTACCCAAGGAGGAACTGGGACGACGACAGGAACGTAATTCCACACGATATCGCCATCGCGACTCCGACCCTTGAGGTGGGGGTAGACATGGACAACGTCTCCGACGTCATGACGCACAAGGCAATCAGGAACGTCTCGTCCTACAGGCAGAAGATAGGGAGGGCCGGCAGGGAGCCGGGAACCGACGCCACGGCAGTGACTCTACTGTCCCGCAGGAGCCAGGACTTCCAGCACTACCGCTCCATGAACAGGCTTGTGGACTACGACATCTCCGACCCGGTCCCGGTCGCGGACAACAACCTGGCCGTGATGAAGCACCAGGCCTACGAGGCCGTTTTCGACTTCATCGCTCACAGGGGAGTGGAGATAGAGCTGATTCCGGGCGTTCTGGAGAGGACTCCGGGAGACGCTGACTACCACGTCTGGAGCGACCTCAACGAGAGGATAGAGAGGGCGATATCAGAGGTCTGCACCCTCAGCCCGTCAGGGAGGCCCAAGTCAATAACCCCCAGGTGCGACAAATACATCCGATTCGCCGCTGGGGTGGAGGACGAGGAGATTCGCAAGATGGCTGCCACGGTGGTCGCCGAGCACCTCCGGCTCTTCCTCATCCGGACCCCCACCGCAAACGGAGCCACAGTGATACAGTGGCTCGCATCCAGGAACTCGAATAGGAGACTGCCGTACGACGACCCCAATGCGACCACTTGGCCACTATTCGACGGTTTGCTATCGGAACAGCTACCTACACTAAGGCAACTGGTAGCAGATGGGGATCTGGCAGAGTTCGAATCGTTCGTCGATAGGATTGAGTCTGCTGTGTCCAGCAGGGACGTCGATCAGGTCAGAGGGATTTCCGACGAGGTGGGTGCTTGGGGGAAGGGCGGACCGTTCTCAACGGTTCTTTCTGGTTACATCGACATGCTGGTGGACTCGGCCAACATTGAGCCTATAGCCCGTGAGATAACGAAGCTCGAACCACAAAAGGAGACCTCCTACATCAGCACCGTGATGGAGAACTGCCCCAGCTTCAGGAAGAAAACCCCCTATGCCCCTCTGAAGACCCTCTTCTCAAACCCACACGAGGCCCCGCTCACAGTGGAGTGGACTCACAACAACGCCAGGACGGAGATGGTCACAACCAAGGAGGGTCTGTTGTACATACTGCCTGGGATGTGGACTCACAGGGTATTCGAGGGACAACGCTTCTTCGTAATGCACAGAGGTCAGTGCGATGACGATGTAACCTCTTGGAAGATGCACCTGGACGGGGGGACCTACACGCCGGAACTACAGCTGACCGACTCCCTCTCGCAAGAACAGGCATCGAGGTTCTCCCCGCTGCTGGACCTAACTGCCACTCCTGGGATGATGACCTACAAGCCGACCAAGGTCAAGGTAAGGAGGGACAAGGGAAGCCTCACTGGGGAGAACTTCGTCGATGGAGGAAGGGGCGACGAGAGGGGGCTCGTCTACCACCAACAGGGAGAGGGGGACGTCCAGAACGGCTTCCAGTCCATGCTGAGGCCTCGCGCATTCCCGGTCTCATGGATTCTTTCCGATGCATCCGGAGACTCAGAGGAAGCATCCACGTACGAGATAGACGGCACATCTCCAGCCAATGCCAATGACAGATCGACCCACTCGGCCCTGGGGCACCCACTCGCCAGCAGGCTGTTCGAGAGCGTTGGTTTCGACCACCGGATGAAGGCCTCGAGACTCGCCCTCGGGGTCGCTCGTAACAACGACGTCCTACTCAAGACGATTGTCAACGAGAGGCACTCGGCGCTTAGCGACACATTCCACACGCATGGCATCAGATTCTCGATCTCCCCCCAGCTCATGGAGGAGGCGGAGGCCCTGGGGCGAGACCCGGAGCACCCCTACGACGACAGGGTCCTGAGGATGATAGGTAGCTGGATCAGGTCCGAGAAGACTTCCTTCCCGAACGTCAACAGCTTCACCATCAAACCGATGCTCGACGTCCTGGTTGACGAGTCCTGGAGGCAGTCCAACGGAACGATCGCTGCCGGGGCCTTCCCCTGCACATCGGCCCAGTTCATCGACCTCTTGTTCAACTCTGGGAACGCCCTGGAGAGGGACCAGGACGGAGACCCAACCTCATTCCCAGCGAGGCTCCGACAGGACCAGGTCGCAGAGGGGGACCCGATGTGGGAAAGGGTCTTGCGCGACCTGAGGGGCCTGAGCGACGCCCTCTTCTCTGAGGATAGCTGCGAGTTACTAGTTTCGTCATACTCAGACCTGATGGCCGGGTGGTACAGGAGCACGATCCTAAACACGCTCGGCCTCGCCCTGGCCCAGTCGGTCGCCGACTTCGCGGGGGTCCAGGGAGACTCCGTATCCTACACCTTCGTCGACAACGGGGAATCCTGCCACATCGACGTCTTCGACGACGATGCCGAGGGGAATGGCTCTACCCAACTGGCCCACAAGTACTTCCACATCCCGATAGAGGTGCGCGAGCTCGCCAAGCACTTCGACGACAGGAACCTACCGACCGGGTCCTTCATGGACACCCTGGAGAGGAACCTGCAGATGTGCCCGGAGCACGTCCTCCACTCCATTTGCGTGTCAGATGCCCCTAGCGCGCCATCCAGAACGCCGGCCTGGATGTCGAATGAGACCGTCGAGGTCAGGGAGAGGTACTCCCGTTGGTGGGAGGATCTGGGAGTGAGAAACACCAGGCAGGCATCCCTTCACAACAGGAGGAGGTTCGCGATAGCCGATGCCGATGACCAGGCCGACCTGCGGACCCAGCTCCTCGAGCTGGAGCTGGCCCTGTCCCTGTGCGACGTGGGTTGCCCGGCATGCTCGGGTGACGACTTCGGGAACCTGTTCCCCCCCCCCCTCACCGAGATGGCCACCTGCAGGGCGGTCCTCGACGACGCCATGGGGGACTGGTCTGATCACGACGGGTACCTCCGCCACCACGCCGACGACTCCAGCCTCAAGGCGCTCTCAGGCGAGAACGTACCATCCGGGGCGTTCATCCACGTCAAGGGCGATGCCCCGGGGTCACTGAGCAGGGTGCAGAGCTTCGTCCAGTTCCCGAGCCCGCCCGTCGGCTTCGCATGGACCCGGGGGATGGCGGTTCCGGAGAAGATGGACTTCTGGGTCAGGCACTTGGAGCTGTTGTGATGCCGGTATTCCACGCAGGCCACTTCAGGGTCTTCTGGCACGTCCTTATGGATGCAGCATTCAGGACCGAAGACCTCGGGGATGATTCCCAGGTCACAATCATCTCACCGTGGATATCCGACGTCATGACGTCGGAGTCAGGCTGGTCGGAGACCTGCATGTCCGCTGCCTTCGACACCCACGGCGGCAGCCCGGAGGCCCTCAGCGACGTCCTCGGAGAGCTGGTCAGGGTCGGCTACGAAGTCACGGTCGTGACCCTGTCGACCACGGGGAAGTGGCTGCCCAAGGCGAGGAACGAGCACCTCGACAGGGAGAGGGACTTCATGGAGAAGATCCGCGACCTCGGGGTGACGTGCCTGATCAGGCACGACGTCCACATGAAGTACGTCAAGACCCCCTTCGCCCTGATGGACGGCTCTATCAACATCTCATTCAACGGGCTGTCGGGAAGGAACCACGAGGCGGCAAACCTGTACTTCCACGACGCCCAGCAGCAGGACTTCTCCCAGAGGAGGGAGAGGATTTCCGCGGTCCTGGTGGGTGCCAGGGACTACTTCTCCCCCAGGATACCGATCACCCAGTGGATCCCGCCCAGCTTCCAGCCGTTCCCCGGGTCATCGGCCCCCGACCTCTCCGGCGTGGCCATGGCGCAACTCCCGCCCGTGGGGGAGCTCTACGCGCCCATGGTCCCATCCGACTTCTCCCCGGTGGGAGCCGTCCAAATGGGCGGCAAGCCCGAGGTGGGGCTCTCGCTCAAGGCCCAGTTCTCCCAGCTGCTGTACTGGTCCGGGGTTTGGGCGCTCGAGCTGCTGGCCAACGAGATGGTGGAGGGCCTGGACCACGGTAGCGTGTACGACTCGATCGTCCAGGACATGGGCGGGGAGATGGTGACTTCACCGTCCGCCATGAGGGAGAGGCTGCTTTCCACCGACGACTACAACGCCCAGCACAGCGTCAGGACCAGGCTGGGCCTGGTTGACGACGATGCGATGTGGATGGAGTGGAGGGGCCTCGCCGAGGGCCTGATCGGGGGCCTGGAGTTCCTCAGCGACAGGATTTCCAGCGGCTCCGCCCCGTCCGACGAGGACTTCGCTCTGCTATCCCGCCTGAACTCTCTGTACGACAGGCTGCACCAGAGATGATCAATAAGGTTAAGGATCGAATCCTATCGGGTGGCATGGGCCACCAGGAGATCACGGTCGCCGAGCTCTTCGCGGGCGTCGGCGGGTTCCGACTGGGTCTCGAGGGACCTCCCTCGAAGGAGTGGGAGACAGACGTCCTGAAGGTTGGGGACACCGGATTCAAGGTGATATGGAGCAACCAGTGGGAGCCTGGCAGCAACAGGCAGTGGGCCTCCAGGGTGTACACCGAGAGGTTCGGCGAGGAGGGTCACCATGATGGAGACCTCCATGGATTCACGAAGACCGTCAAGGACACCCACCAGATACCGGAGGTCGACCTTCTCGTGGGAGGATTCCCGTGCCAGGACTACTCGGTGGCCAGGACCAAGTCCGGGGAGCTGGGGATAGAGGGCGAGAAGGGCAAGCTGTGGGAGCCGATCTGGCGCATCATCAGCAGGAGCCACGCCAACCAGACCCAACACCGCCCCAAAGCGGTCCTGTTGGAGAACGTGCCTCGTCTCCTGAACTCACCAGCTAACGCTCGTGGGCTCAACTTCTCGGTCATCCTCAAGCGGCTGCTGGGTATGGGGTACGAGGTCGAGTGGAGGGTCATCCACGCTGACGACTACGGCTTCCCCCAGCAACGTAGCCGTGTGTTCATCATGGCATATCGAACACCGGGGAGGAACCCCAATCAGAACATTAGGAACGGTCCAGGGCACTTCGGTCTGTCCGGTAAGGCTGCCAAGAATCTCAATCCGATGCTGCGATGGGTCTTCGGAGATTATTCTGGTAGCGCAAGGGAGGACTGGAAGGTCGGTCCCTTCGCACAGGCCTTCCCCGCCAGGTTCGAGGTCGTCAAGGAGAAGTCGGAGATACCCGAGATAGGGGACTTGAGCCATAGGAGCTCACCCTTTGGAAGCGCCGGATATGCCTGGAAGGGCAATATCAAGGACGAGAACGGCAAGAATAAATTTAGATGCAAGCTGTTCAGGTCCTGGAAGGCTATCCCAGTCAAGGAGGAGTCGAGCACCATCTCCGAAATCATGGTCCAGAGGGGCGAGGAGGGCTACGACGAGTCCTACGAGGTGAGCGAGTCTGACCTGCACAAGTGGGAGTACGAGAAGGGCGCCAAGAGGGAGTTCAGGATCCGCAAGGCCGACCTGGAGAAGCACCCGGAGCTCGCGGAGATCTACGAGAGGTGCAAGAGGTCGAAGAGCCAGGCGGTCTGGGACGAGCACAAGGCCGACTTCGAGGAGGCCCTGGGAACCGACGGGTCGTACAACTACGACGAGGGGGCGATAGCATTCCCCGATCCGACAGACAGGCCCTCGAGGACGGTGGTGACGGCCGAGATCGGCAGGTCGGCATCGAG
>CAZWKO010000062.1:0-10543 GCA_964634925.1 uncultured Vicinamibacteraceae bacterium | reverse complement strand
AGACGGAGTTGATAATCAGGGTACCAGTCGGTTGTGCGAATCCATTGGCCAAGATAGTGCGTAACCCTTGGCATTCTGTATCCGCGGGCTGTTGGTTCATTCTTCAGCAATAGACGAATTTCTTCAGCCAATGTTGAGGAGATTCGCTCGTCAGCATCAAGTGAAAGAATCCAATCGTGGGCAGCCAAGGATGCACCGTAATTTTTTTGCGCACCGTATCCCGTCCATTCGTGGCTAACTACGCGATCTGTAAACTGCTGTGCAATGCGAATGGTGTCATCAGTACTACCGGAATCAACAACGATAATGTCATCGGCCCATTGCACCGATTCAAGGGCGTTGCGAATGTTGTCGGCTTCGTTCTTGGTGATGATGACGACCGACACGGCACGCATAGAACCCCGAGTCTATCAAAAGGCCCCTGTATACTCTCTATTGTTTGGCTGTAGCGATGGAATCTGACGACGTTATCGGGTTGTTTCAGAAAGTTGGAGCTCTTCTTGAAGGGCATTTCCAGCTGTCATCTGGCCTCCATAGTGCAGGGTATTTACAGTGTGCGTTGGTGTTGCAGTATCCTTGGCACGCGGAAGCACTTGGTTCAGCCATTGCTGAACGTGTGAGACCACTTAATCCTACGGTTGTGCTATCTCCTGCATTAGGTGGTGTTGTTATCGGTCAAGAGGTTTCTCGTGCCCTTGGCGTTCGCGGAATGTTTGCCGAGCGTAAAGGGGAAGATTTGACGATACGACGAGGGTTTTCTCTAGAGACTTTAGACAGGATTGTTGTAATCGAGGATGTGGTTACGACTGGGAAATCAACGCGGGAAACTATAGAGGTCGCACGCGGATTTGGTGGCACGGTGGTCGGGGCTGCCAGCATATTTGATCGTAGCGATACGACTGCTTCGTTTGACGTGCCGTTTCAGGCTTTGGCCAGTGTTTCATGGCCGGCGTACGAGCCAGCCGTCTGCCCTCAGTGTGCGGAGGGTGTTCCTGCCGTAAAGCCAGGTTCGAGACCAGGAGTGTAGTCAAGTTTATGACTCCTTCTTGAGGGGCTATCTAGCTGAATAATGCGTACACTCAAACTCACGCTCGCCTACGATGGCGGGGACTTCATTGGGTGGCAGCGCCAACCGGTCGGCCGGTCAATTCAGGGCGAATTAGAGCGAGTATTTAAAGAAATAGAAGGAGAGCGTATCGATGTCCATGGTGCTGGCCGGACGGATGCCGGTGTGCATGCACTTGCGCAAGTGGCCAGTGTTCGGCTTACACACAATATTGAAACGGAGTCCCTTGCCAGAGCCTTAAATTCGAAGCTTCCGTCGAGTATTCGTGTCTTCTCGGTTGAGGAGGTTCAGGATCAGTTTCATGCACGGTTTTCTTCGCGTCGCAAGAATTATCGTTACTTCATTGCACCAGGTCTCGTCGTCAGTCCGTTCGTGCGTCGCTATGCGTGGCATGTGGCCGAGCAGCTTGACGTTTCTGCCATGGACAGAGCCAGTGCTGCATTTGTGGGGCAGCATGATTTTGCAGCATTTCAGGCAGTCGGATCTGATGTGGAGACTACCGTTAGGACGATTTCAGAGGTCACTCTTGGTGCACGGCCATTGCCAGGAGTTGAGTCAACGGACGGGCTTACTTCAGTGGACGTTATTGGAGATGGATTTCTCCGGCATATGGTTCGCATCATGGTCGGAACATTGGTTGCGATCGGTAGGGGGCAGCGACCAGTCAATGCGATTAGTGATGTGATTAGGTCAGGTGAGCGTGAATCTGCCGGTGTTACCGCACCGGCTCACGGGTTGTTTCTGGTGAATGTTGATTATTAAAAACTCCTTACTATTTAGGCGAGATCTCTACTCAAAGCAGTTTCGATTCTCCGGCCGTTGTGACGCTTGACGGCGCTCTAACGCTCTGTATAATTTAGAGTTAATGAGCCTAGACGATGTGCTTGAGTTGATCGACGAGGGCTCGTCTGAGGCTCGTCTGGCGCGCCAGATTGATCTTGGTCGCCTGCCAGCTCACATTGCGGTCATTATGGATGGGAACGGCCGTTGGGCCGCCAAACGAAATCTTCCACGTGTGGAAGGGCATCGTGCCGGCATCGATTCCGTTCGCAGTTCAGTAGAATTGTCTGCTCGTTTGGGGGTTGAGGTTCTGACGCTGTATGCCTTTTCTGTCGAAAATTGGAAGCGGCCTCCTGCAGAAGTGACGGTGCTTATGGGTTTGCTCAAACGATATCTTCGGCTTGAGCTGGCAACTTTGGTAGAAAACAATATTCGCTTTCGTGTGATCGGGAGTCAGCGAGAGTTGGATGCCGATGTTCGTTCTGAACTTGACCATGCTCAGGATCAAACAGCATCAAATACAGGCATGGTCTTCAACATCGCATTAAATTATGGAGGCCGTGCAGAGATTGTCTCCGCTGCTAGGCGTGCATTAGAAACTGGTGTTGATCCTAGCGAATTGGATGAGGCTCGATTTGCTGGACTGCTGTATACCGCAGGACAACCTGATCCTGATCTACTGATTCGTACTAGTGGTGAGATGCGGGTTAGTAACTTTTTGCTGTGGCAGATCGCATATGCAGAGATTTGGGTGACCGAAACGTACTGGCCAGATTTTCGAGCACGCCATTTACTCGAGGCTGTTCTCGCCTACCAGAAACGAGACCGACGTTATGGTGGTATTCATGAACCAGCAATTGTCGGTCGTTAGGTGTTAAGGGCGAGTGACCCGTATTTTAAGTGCCCTCGCGATTCTTGCGATCGTGCTCGGCGTTATCTTGTTTTTGCCACTTCTCGCAACGGTTCTGCTGGCTAATATCGTTGCGCTACTGGCATTTGTTGAGTATGCCAAGCTGGCGCGATCAGCAGGAATTCAGATGTGTTCTGTTCCTGCGTGTGCGTCAACGCTGGCGATGGTGACGACGATAGCGCTCTCACCTCACTCGCTACCTATTGTTTTGATGACCTCAACGGTTGTTCTGGCTGCGACTGCCTTAACTGGAGATGTCATTGAGCAAGTTCTGGCACGGGTAGCAACGGCGGGGTTTGCCATTTTGTATCTTGGGGTGCCGATAGGCGCTCTTGCGGCGGTGCAGGTTCAGTTTGGTCCCCACGTACTGATGGTTCTGCTGGGGACTGTCATCGTGAGTGATACGGCGCAGTATTATGGTGGGCGTACGTTTGGTCGGCACTTGCTCGCACCAACTGTAAGTCCAAAGAAGACGATTGAAGGTGCGGTGTGTGGCCTTGTCGCATCTGGGCTTGCACTATTTTTTGTTGGTGGTTTGGTTATGCCGGGTGTCAGCAGTGGATCGCATGTTCTTCTTGGACTGCTGATTGCGATGCTTGGTATCGCGGGTGATTTGTTTGAGTCTCGCCTCAAACGGGCATCGGACACGAAGGATTCGTCGACCCTCATTCCGGGACATGGTGGGGTTCTGGACCGAATTGATGGGTTGCTATTGGCAGCGCCGGTTTACTACGTGGTAGTCGCCGGATTAACAAGGGGTTCGTTGTGAAGCGAATCGCCATCCTTGGGTCGACCGGCTCTATTGGAAAAAGCGCATTATCGGTGGTTGTTTCTCATCGTGATCGCGTGCAAGTTGTTGGTCTCGCGGCAGGTCAAAATGTTGACCTGCTGGCTCAGCAGATTCACCAATTCAAACCAACAGTGGTAGCCCTTTCAAGTCAAGATGCAGTTGATCGGCTTCGGGGTAGTGGTGCTCTTGGACAGGGAATAATTGCTTATGGTGAAGATGGCTTGACGGAGGTCGCAACGCATCCAGACGTAGACCTTGTTCTGTGTGCTTCATCTGGAACGGCGGCTCTCGAAGCCACCCTTGCAGCGATCGAGGCTGGCAAGGTGATTGCACTCGCGAATAAAGAGGTGCTCGTAATGGCCGGTAGCCTTATGGTTGAGGCTGCCAGACGTCATAAAGTGAAAATTTTTCCGGTAGATAGTGAACATAACGCGATCTATCAGTGTGTCGATGGCCGAGCCAGCGATGTTGTCCGTTATGTTTTGACCGCGTCTGGAGGACCTTTCCGCGACCGAAAAATAGAAGAATTTTCGTCTGTGACACCGGAAGAAGCGCTCCAGCATCCCACGTGGGCAATGGGTCCAAAGATTACTGTGGATTCAGCGACGATGATGAACAAAGGACTTGAGGTTATAGAAGCTCGTTGGCTGTTTGATGCCCATCCGGATCAGATTGATGTCGTGATTCATCCTCAGTCTGTTGTGCATTCTCTCGTAGAGTTTCGAGACAGTTCCATGATTGCGCAACTTGGTGTTACAGACATGCGCCTGCCGATTCAATATGCGCTGTCTTATCCAGAGCGGTGGACGACCCCTGTTGCTTCGCTCGATTTGACAGCCTGCGGACCACTTGAGTTTTCGGCACCAGATACACATCGATTTCCATGTCTGTCATTGGCTTATAAGGTCTTGTCTGGTGGAGGTGGTCTCTCTGCTGTGTTAAATGCTGCCAATGAGGTTGCGGTGGCAGCATTTTTGTCCGATCGGTTAGCTTTTAATCAGATTTCTTCTGTTATTGAGCAAGCTTTGGATGCGGCTTGGGGACGGTCTTCAGAGACTCCCTCGAGCCTTTCAGATGTTCGGGAAGTCGATGCTTGGGCTCGGGTCTTTTCTGAGTCTGTCATTGCCGAGTAATATGGAAAGTGAAAGTTAGGTTGATCGGACTTATATTGTGAATAGTTTTTTTGGATTTATTTTTGTTCTGGGTGTCCTCGTCTTTGTCCACGAGCTAGGCCATTTTTTAGCTGCTCGGCGATTGGGTGTTCGAGTTATCACGTTTTCACTCGGTTTTGGGCCCAAGATTTTTAAATTTACTCGCGGTGATACAGAGTACTGCGTCAGCATCATCCCACTAGGCGGCTATGTAAAGATGGCCGGTGAAAATCCTGAAGAAGATCTAGCCGGTGCTGACGACGAGTTCATGTCGAAAACAAAATGGGAGCGTTTTCAGGTTCTTTTTGCGGGACCGGCGATGAATTTGATTTTTTCACTATTGGTCATGTGGGGCGTGCTCTATCAGGGCGCCAATGAGCCGGCTTTTGAGTCTCAGCCTGCTGTGGTTGGGCGTGTCGCAGAGAACTCACCAGCTGCTCGCGCCGGGATCGAAATTGGTGAACGGATTGTGAGTGTGGCAGGCAGGAGCGTGTCAACCTGGGATGAACTATTTATCGAGGTGCTTCCGCGGGCTGACCGGGAAATTGAGGTCGTCGTACGTGATACTGCCGGTCGTGAACGTGTCTTGGACGTCACACCCGAGACGCGGACGGATGCTCGTACCAATTTTGAGATGGGAGATTTGGGAGTCGGGCCTGCGCTTCGGCCAGAAATCATTCAAGTGAATGCTGGTGAACCAGCGGGTCGTGCTGGGATGCAGATCGGTGATGTGATTTATGCCATCAATGGTGAACCAGTAACCGGAGAAGACCTCGCTCCGCGTATAGGTGAAAGCACCGGTATTCCAGTTACGATCACGGTAATGCGTGACAGCGAAACGCAGGATCTTATTGTGACCCCGATGCAGCGAGGTGAGACGGGTGTCATCGGTGTGCAGTTCAGTCCATTTGAGGTGCGCGTTGTCGAGCCAGGTTTTATTGAAGCTTTGCAGATGAGTTTTGATCGGAACTATGAGTGGTCCGGTCTTATTTTTCGAACACTCGGGGGGCTTTTAACAGCGGAAACGTCGCCGAAGCAACTGGCTGGCCCATTGGGTATTGCGACAATGGCCGGACAAGCTGCTGAAGTTGGGTGGATACAGCTTTTTACGTTGATGTCGATGATTTCGGTCAATCTCGGTCTTCTGAATTTATTGCCCATTCCGGTATTGGATGGAGGGCACATTTTCATCATGGCTATCGAAGGTGCAGTGCGGCGTGATTTTAGTGTGCAACTAAAGGAACGGATGCTGCTTGCAGGTTTCGCGGTCATGATGCTGCTGATGGTTACAGTCATTTACAATGACTTAACACGTATTGAATGGATCGAAGCGTTGATGCCGTGGCGTTAATGACTCGTAGAGTGCATTTGTCGGGTTACTTCTTTTTTTCGATTTGTCCTACGTCGAGTGTCCGAGTAGTTCATTAATTGTTACAGCCAAGCCACAGTTGTCATTCGTTTCGGTAACGGGCCAGTCTCTGATCTTGAGAGCACTCACGGCATTTCCCATGACGATCGGCGAGCCGGCGTACTCAAGCATCTCGACATCGTTCAAGTTATCCCCGATGGCCATAACGGTTTCTGGACGTGCTCCGAGATGATCCGCCCAGTCGGCAAGTGCGGCACCTTTGGACCAACCCCCATCAATAATGTCCAGTAGAGAAAAGTCACGATTTTCGTACTCGGTTACCGTAATCTTGAGTTGTTGGCTCTCGGGGAGACCGGTAATTGCGTCGGCAAGACGTCGCATTTCGTCCACGCTGCCATTGAACGCCACCTGCACGGGGTCGTCGCCAACTAGTCCAGTTTCGATCGGGTCGCAGCGGGTGATGAAAGCACGGTTCATTTTGTAATAGCCACTTCTTTGGGGATGTGACCAGTCGATCTTTTCGTAGAGATATTGCTGTTGGTCTAGCCGGTCAAGTATCACACCCACACCTCGATGCAATGGTCTGGTTGCAGCAATAAGGGCCAGTGCTTTTTCTTGGGGAATCAGTCGGCGTGCGAGTGTTGAGCCGTCGAGTCTCTTAGTTAAGGCACCATTATTCACAATAAGTGTTACGTTTTGGCCTAATAATTTTGCGATTGGTTGTGCATGATGAAACGCGCGACCGGTGACCACCACGACCTGGATGCCTGCTTCTAATGCGTTATGTACCGCTAATTGGTTGGATGGGGGTAGTTTTCCGTGGCTGTCAAGTAGTGTGCCATCGATATCGATGGCGATGAGTTGGATTGATAGTGGCACCGAACAAAGTACTCAACGCACTACGAGAGGTTTTTTCTCGTAGGTATTTTCGATGTAATGGTCGATTAGTTGATGGAATGCTTCAAAAAGCTCCTCATACGATCCACGTAGTGTTGTGGTGTGTTGGCCGTCAATAAAGACAGGGCAGCTGGGTTCTTCACCTGTACCAGGAAGACTAATACCGATGTTTGCCGCTTTGGATTCGCCAGGCCCATTGACGACGCAGCCCATGACTGCGACGGTCATCTCTTCGACGCCACTGTATTGCATTTTCCATGTGGGCATCATGCTGCGGATATATACCTGAATTCGTTCTGCGAGTTCTTGAAACGTAGAACTGGTAGTTCGACCGCAGCCCGGACAGGCGGTGACACTCGGAGCGAAAGCTCGGAGCGAAAGTGATTGTAGCAACTCACATGCGGCGTAGACTTCTTCACGGCGGTCGCCATTTGGACTCGGCGTAAGTGACACACGAATGGTGTCACCGATACCTTCGCTTAAAAGTGTGCCCATGGCTGCTGCCGACCATACGAGGCCTTTAAGGCCCATACCTGCTTCTGTGAGGCCGAGATGAAGTGGTTGAGACGTTTGTGCAGCAAGTGCGCGATAAATACTGATGAGGTCACGAGGGCGCGATACTTTGCAGGAAATGATGATTTGTTCTTCGCTGAGCCCACTGTTAAGTGCAAGCTCGGTTGATTCCAGGGCAGAAATAATCATGCACTCGTTGATGATTTCTTCTGACGTGAGCCCAAGATCCTTATCCGTATTGGCCTGCATCTTTGCCATCACCAAGTCTTGGTTTAACGAACCACCGTTGACACCAATTCGAACAGGTTTTCCGTGAGTTTGTGCAATATTGCAGATGGTTTGAAATTGTTCGTCTCTGCGGTTTCCGGCCCCGACGTTTCCAGGGTTAATTCGGTATTTGTCTAGTGCTTGCGCAGTTTCGGGATAGCGAGTTAACAGCAGATGCCCGTTGTAATGAAAATCTCCAATCAAAGGTACGTTGCAGTCACTATCGCGCATGCGCTTTTTGATTTCAGGAACGGCCTTAGCTGCTTCGTCTTGATTTACCGTGATGCGGACCATGTCTGATCCAGCTTCAGCTAGTTGGACACACTGGGTCGCTGTGGCTTTGGGGTCGGCGGTATCCGTCATTGTCATTGACTGAACGACAATGGGTGAACCGCCCCCAACGGTTACGTTGCCTACACGCACGGTAGCTGTGCGACGAAGCTTGATTTCAGAGATGGTCTGCCGCGTCATAGTCAGGCTGAGGTTTGATGAGTTGAGAGTGTCGCAAATACTTTCTGTGCCGCACGAATCGTTTTGTCGATGTCGCGTTCACTGTGGGCGGCCGACAGGAACCATCCTTCGAATTGAGACGGTGGAGGATAGATGCCCTGCTGTAGCATGCCATTAAAGAAGGCAGCATACATCTCTGTGTTGGCTGCCGTAGCCGATGCGTAATTTGTGACCGGTTGGCTGCTAAAAAATGGTGTGAGCACAGAACCGGATGCGTTAATTGTGACGGCGGTACCATTCGATTTGGCGGCATGCTGAAGCCCAGAAACGAGGCGGGTAGATAGTGTCTGAAGCTTTCGATACAGAGAGGCCGAGAGATTGGACAGTGCCCAAATCCCCGCGGTCATCGCAAGTGGATTTCCGGACAGTGTTCCTGCTTGATACACGGGCCCAACTGGCGCAACCATTTCCATGAGATCGGTGCGCCCCCCATATGCACCGACAGGTAATCCGCCGCCGATGATTTTTCCAAGACAGGTCAGGTCTGGCTTGATTCCGACTAACGCTTGCGCACCGCCTTTTGAGGCACGAAACCCTGAAATGACTTCGTCAAAAATAAGCACGATGCCATATCGGTCACATAGTGCGCGCAGGCCTTTAAGAAAACCAGGCGCAGGCGGCACGACGCCCATATTTCCAGCAATTGGTTCAACAATAATGGCTGCAATCTTGTGTCGGTGCTTACGGGCGACTTTTTTAACACTCTCAAGGTCGTTATAGCTTGCGATTGCCGTGTTGGCCGCGTGCGAGCGTGAAACCCCTGGGCTCGTGGGAACGCCAAGTGTGGTCGCACCCGATCCCGCTTGCACAAGGAATGAATCACCATGACCGTGATAGCACCCTGCAAATTTAATGATGGTGTCGTGACCGGTTGAGGCACGAGCAACACGAATAGCGCTCATCGTGGCTTCTGTTCCTGAATTTACGAACCGCACCTGATCGATCGATGGAACAAGACGGCAGACTAGGCGGGCCAATTCGACTTCTACGGCCGTTGGTGCACCGAAACTTGTTCCTCGTTGAGCAGCTTTCCGTAGTGCTTTGGTCAAGCCAGGCGGGGCATGTCCATGGATCAATGGTCCCCACGACATCACATAATCGATATAGGACCGGCCATCAACATCCCAAAGCCGTGAACCGCGCGCGCGCTCAATAAAGGGTGGTGTGCCTCCGACGGACCCGAACGCCCGGACCGGGCTGTTGACGCCACCGGGAATGACGCGCTGTGCGTGTGCATACAAACGAGCAGATGATGTTTGCGACATTACCCCGTACGATATCACTGCTAGCCTCGAACTGGCTGGGGGGGTGTATGAGATCGTTACTTATGGTATGAAAAGAGATCATCTAGTGGAAAAAGAATGTGATGTCTGTCTGTCGCCTGATGCCATGATGCCTTTCGTGGAGGTCGGTCTTATCGGCATTGGACCGGCGTGGATCCATCAGTGCGTGAAATGCGGATTTCGACAGATTCGTCCTCGCCTAGATGAATCTGACCTTGACGCGTTATATGGTGGCGATTATTTCGACACAGATGCAACCCACGGGTTTCGTGATTATTCTCGGCAGAAACAACGATATGAGAGAGACGCATTCTTTTTTGCCAAAGACCTTAACCGATTGAAGCGATCTGGTCGTTTACTGGAAATCGGAAGTGCTTTGGGATTTTTTTTGAGCTCAGTAAGCAAACAAACGAGATGGGTAGTTGAGGGAGTTGAGGTGTCGGGGTTTGGTGCGTGGTACACACGCGACCGGTTTGGTGTGACTGTGCACCAAGGGACTCTTGAACAGGCAAACTTCCCATCAGAGTCTTTCGACTACGTTCTTCAAAAAGACCTTCTTGAGCATGTGCTGGAGCCGAGGCGACATCTTCAAGAAACTTGGCGGATTATGAGACCGAAAGCTCGCATGCGTTTAATTACACCGAACGGAGAGGCGGATGTCAGGCCACTTGAGCGTGTACCGATGCCTTCTACAGAGGTGCCTGTAATGGGACAGGGACACCTGTCTTTTTTTTCCAGGCCACAATTACTTCGGTTACTTGATGAAACGGGATTTCGCGTGCTTCGCTTTCGTAATATCGGTCTTCGGCGTGGGATTCGCGCACTTGGCCTGTTGCCATGGTCGAAGAGGAAAACGCCGTGTGTGCCGAGGGAAAGTTTGGTTTGTACGAGTAAAGCCAATAATGATCTCAACTCACTTAGTGTGGATGAACATGCACGACAGGCTGACCGTATCGATGCCGAGATTGCCAGTCGCGATAGTTCTCTTCGTCGTTGGCGCGGCTATT
>CAZWKO010000061.1:0-10647 GCA_964634925.1 uncultured Vicinamibacteraceae bacterium | reverse complement strand
ACCCGATGTCATTCTTGTCGACATGCACGCGGAGGCCACCTCAGAAAAACAAGCTATGGGCTGGCACCTCGATGGAAGCGTGACAGCGGTCGTTGGTACACACACACACGTGCAAACAGCCGACGAACGTATCCTTCCAAAGGGAACCGCCTACATCACCGATGTCGGAATGACTGGACCTCACGACTCAATCATTGGCGTTGATGTCCGGCCAGTGCTCAAACGTTTTCTTGACGGACTTCCAGCACGATTTGAGCCAGCAACGGGCCCTGCACGCCTTAATGCAGTCCTTATCACTACTAATTGCAACGACAGCCACTCGACAAAAATCCAACGGATCAATCTGTCAACAGGCGACGTCAACTCACTTTCGACAACCCCGTGACCAAAGATCTCTTGCCACTCGGCGAACCGACCACAGTCGAACCTCAACAGTCCAGGCGAGAGGTTTTTACAGTCACCGAACTAACGGCACAAATTCGAAAGCAACTCGAGTTGACCTATCCCCTCATTTGGGTCGAAGGTGAACTCTCTGACAGTCGGCATTGGAAGCCAACAGGGCATTTCTACTTCACCCTTAAAGACGGCAGCACTCAAATTCGCGGCGTAATGTTCCGTGGAACAGCAAAAAACCTTCCCTTTGCTCCAAAGGACGGTGATCAAGTCGTCATACGTGGACGAATAAGCGTCTACGTAGCCAAAGGCGAGTATCAAGTAGTTGCAGAACACATGCAACCGCACGGAATTGGAACCCGTCAACTCGCCTTCGACCAGCTCCGGCGACGCCTTGAAGAAGAAGGGCTCTGCGACGAAGCTCGCAAAAAGAATCTTCCGATACTGCCAAAGAAGATCGGTATCGTCACATCAATTGATGGAGCCGCTCTTCGCGACGTCATGACAGTAATTGCAAGACGATTTCCCTCATCACACATCGTGGTCAGCCCAACACGTGTGCAGGGAGATGGCGCCTCTCAGCAAATCACCAAAGCCCTGAAAGCGATAGTAACTGTTCCCGCCATCGATGTCGTGATCCTGACCCGCGGTGGAGGGTCAGTTGAAGATTTATGGGGCTTCAACGATGAAACATTGGCGCGCACAATAGCCGAAGTGCCAATACCTGTTATTTCTGCAATCGGTCACGAAACCGACTACACAATAAGCGACTTCGTTGCGGACTACCGAGCCCCAACTCCCTCAGCTGCAGCCGAAATCGTCGTGGCGAAGTACACTGACTTCACAGAACGCATCGCACTTCTTAACGACCGCTTACAAGTCGCGACGGATAGACGGTTCGAACGACTTCACACGACACTCGATACTGTCCAAAACCGATCGGGACTGACAGCTTTCAGCGCACGATTAGCTCTTACCGCACGTCGCGTGGATGAAACGTCATACCGATTAACCATTAAGGGACGCAATACTGTCTCGTCTCTGCGGCAGCAACTGCATACACGTGCCCTTCGGCTCAAAGCCCTCGACCTAGGCCAACGACTTCCACAAATCAGGGGCCAACTCGAGGCTTTAACCGAAAGTCTTGCACGCGCCATCTCAACGACGGCTATCGAGCATAGAAGGCAACTGGAACGTGGAGTTGCGCGCTTAGAATCACTAAGCCCCCTCGGTGTACTCGCACGAGGGTTCGCCGTGTGCTGGAACGACACTCGCACCAAAATCATCCGTAGATCTACTGAGGTCGAAGTTGGTGATACGGTACGCGTCAAGTTGCATGATGGCGAGCTGCGTTGCGACATCACCGCGGGCAAGCAGGAGTAAAAAACATGGACGCAAAGATTAAGGACTTCGAGTCGGCGCTGGCCGAGCTTGAAGCCATTATCAAAACACTTGAAGATGGCCAGCTAACCCTCGAACAGTCATTAGAGAATTTTGAACGCGGTATCGAATTGTCTCGTTACTGCCATACTCGTCTTGAAGAAGCCGAACGTCGCGTAGAAATTCTGACCGAACGAGGAGACACTCGTCCGGCTCCAGCAAGTATCGCTAATCCATCAACGAACGATACCCCAACTTCAAAGTAACGAGCTTTACGTGTCACACAGCAAAGACAAGGCAGCGTCGCCACCCAACACACAAATCTCACTAAACGACTACTTTAAAAAAGCACGCCTTGCTATCGATAGCGAGCTTGAGCGCTTGCTTCCAAAACCACCGCAGTGCCCACCTTTAATCTCAGAAATCATGAGGTACAGTGTTTTCGCAGGCGGCAAACGCTTCCGCCCTATTTTGACTCTCGCTTCCTCTAATGCAGTGTCTCCAACGCAAACGACTCCCAACATTGCTATGCGTGCAGCGTGTGCCATCGAAATGATTCATACATATTCACTAATCCATGACGACCTGCCGGCAATGGACGACGACAAGCTTAGACGAGGTCGTGCGACAGCTCACGTCGTCTATGGTGAAGGCATGGCGATTCTTGCAGGAGATGCACTTCTAACAGAGGCTTTTTACATCCTCGCTCAACCCGCAGAAGGCAGCGACATCAAAGACCAAAGTCACGCCCTAAGCGCTCTTCATAGAATCGCCGGCGAATCGGGCGCTGCTGGAATGGTAGGCGGACAAGTACTTGACCTTCAATTGACAGGTCAACCTCTCGGCAAAAACGACGGCGAAATGCTCCGTGCGATGCACGCAAAGAAGACTGGTGGTCTTATCAAAGCAGCCGCAATCGCTGGCGCAATAATGGCACGCGCTAATGAAACAACCATGAAGGCTATTGAAACCTATGCCACTCACCTAGGCTTAGCATTTCAAATTGTTGACGACATACTTGATATTGAAGGATCTTCAGATGCGCTCGGAAAAACCGTCGGCAAAGATGCTGCTGCCGGAAAGATCACTTATCCGAGCGTGTACGGCATGCACGAATCACGACAACTTGCACACGCCGCGGTAGCCGCCGCTCTCGTAGCACTCGAAAGCGCAGCGCTCGGAGGCCGGTTACGTGACATCGCAAACTGGGTGCTAAACCGCTCGAAATAACACAGACTTTGAAAGTCTGAGCCATTCGAAGCTAATGGGAACTACTAGACGACTCCGACTTGACATGCTGGTCGTGGAACGCGGCCTTACAGAAACACGGTCTCGCGCCCAAGCCTTAATTTTAGCGGGTCGCGTACAGGTAAATAATTCGATTGCGACGAAGACTGGACTTCAGGTAAATAGTGACGCCGATGTCGTTGTGTCTGAACGTGACCATCCGTTTGTTGGCAGAGGCGCCCTCAAGTTGACTCATGCGTTCGACCAATTCGACATCGATGTCCGTGGCCGGCTAACACTAGACATAGGCGCCTCGACCGGCGGCTTCACTGATGTAATGCTTCACCGCCACGCTCGCCACGTGGTAGCGGTAGACGTTGGTCGTGGCCAACTCGATTGGAGGCTCCGCAATGACGAGCGGGTTACTGTGATGGAAGCTATCAATGCCCGCTACCTAACAACTAGCGACTTGCCTGTCGGCCTCCGCTCGTTCTCATGCGTCACTATCGACGTATCGTTTATTTCCTTAAAACTAATACTTCCTGTGCTCCCCCCATTACTTGCAACAAACAGCAATATTGCAGCACTCGTAAAACCCCAGTTTGAAGCTGGCCGTAGTGAAGTCGGAAAAGGCGGCATCGTAAGAAACCCTAATATCCATTTGCGTGTTGTCGACGAAGTCATTGCCACGGCCGATACGCTAGGATTGAGACACGTGTCGACAACAGCATCTCCAATCCTTGGCGCAGAAGGCAACCGAGAGTTCTTCGTTCACCTTCGACAAAAAAACAGGACGAACTTCGATGCCTGACCCAGATAGCAGACTCGTAAAAAAGGTGGGCTCAATCGGTATCGTCGGACGAGCCGAATCACCGAACGCCGACGACGCAGTTCGTGACGTCATAGCTTGGTTGAAAAAACGTAAGATCCAAATACTTTTTGAATCCGATACTGCGTCACGAATTGCTACGATAGCGGAACAAACCTACACCAGAAAGGAACTGCCAAAGCACGTCGACTTGTTGTTGGTGCTCGGTGGTGACGGCACCCTACTGAGCGTCGCTCATCCGGTAGCTTTCTACGGCTGTGACACCCCGATCCTGGCGGTCAACTGCGGCAGTCTCGGATTTCTAACAGAGATCACCAGACCGGAAATGTTGGATGTTTTGGACTCAGCAATAACCGGGACGGCCACACTTGACGAACGCCGTATGTTTCGCGCCAAAGTAATTCGTGGTTCTGATGTCCTATCAGAACGTTTTGTACTGAATGATGTTGTTATCGGAAAGTCTTCGCGCTCTCCAATCGTCGACCTCTCAATCTCTGTCCGAGGTCATTTCGTCATAAGCAGCCGAGCCGATGGCGTAATCCTGTCAACGCCAACCGGCTCCACCGCGTACAACCTAGCCGCTGGCGGGCCTATCGTTCATCCTACCGTTGATGCTGTCGTAATTACTCCGATTGCACCGCATACTCTTACCAATCGACCGATCGTCCTTTGTGACGATGCCCCTATTGTTGTAGAGCCTGACCTCACTGATGACCGCCTTGAGATTACGGCTAGTTTCGACGGGCAATTAAGTGTCGAATTACAAAACGGTGACGTAGTTGTCATCGAACCTGCAGATAATCCGCTGCGGGTCATTCGCTCACGCTCTCGAAACTATTTCGCCGTACTTAGAGAAAAATTAAAATGGGGTGAGCGATAGGGACAGTTAAGGTCCCCTAACAACAAAACCGTTAAAGCAAATAGCCATGAGGTCTCGCAATAACTAATGATCACAAGCCTATCCTCACCCTAAGCTTTGTCGCTTATTGGCGGGTGGTAAATAATTTGAATTTGGTTTCCATCAGGATCTGAAAAGTAACAAGAACGAGCTCCATCTCGATGAGTCTTTGGAGCTTTATCAATCGAAACATTCTGGGCATGAAGATAGGCAACCCAAGAATCAACATCGGCAGGACTCGATACGACAAGCCCAAAATGATCGAGCGCTGTTCTAGATAAGACCTCTTTAGTCGCCACTCTGGTTGACCGGTGCAATGCCAAGTTGTCAGTGCCAGACGTAAGGTAAATATTGTCTGAATCGGGCTCCCACTCCACCACAAACCCAAGAACCTCTGTATAGAAATGCTTCATGTTCTCGAGTGACTGAACATGAAGCGCTAAATGTCGAATTCCTTTATGAGTCGGCCTGCCTCGCATAAACCCATCTTAACAGTCTAGAATCTCGTTGAATGCCCCCCCCGTCAGCCACCCCGGTTCACTGCACGCTCTGCGGTACAAAAGAAATCTCAGAACCAAGGGGCCGAGAACAATACTGTCGTGATTGCTGGGAAAAGAAAATCGCGGTGGAAGAGGTTGTAGCAAGAGAATTTGTGTTAAAACGTTATCTCAGAGCACAAAATGCTGAAAAATACTTTATTTACCACTCCACGCAAAAACGGCCATGTGGGCAACTTATCGTCGTCGATGATGGTTATGACCTCTTCCTCAGTCTCATTCTTTACCCTACATTTGAGTGGGATGAGCCGGCGTACCACCTGCAAGGCGACCCGGTCGGGCGCTCATTTTCTGAATTGCTAGTCGACGTCACAGCAGCCGAGGTGATCGAACCCTGGGGCGGTGGAAAGTGGCATCTGGAGGTTTTTCAGTCAAAAAACCAAGAACCAGACGAATGGAATGGGGAGATTTAACAAGCCTGCAACAGGCTGATTTGAAATTTACATGAATGAATATTTGGTGTTTTCGTCATACAGGCCTATAATTTCGCTTCGCCCCTGAGAGTAAGGCCTTCGGGAGGATTAGAGAATGGAACGTATGAGCCGTATTATTTTGGTCGGTTTCATGGGCTTGGCAATAGGAACCGCTGCGTGTGGTGGTGGCGAGCCAGAAGTCCCTGTCGAAACAGAAGTCGTCATTGAAGTTGATCCAGCGGCCCGAGCTGCTGCTGAAAGACTCGTCGCGCGGCTTGGAAGTGCCAACGTTGAGTTGGTACCAACTCAGCGGGGCACCGCCGAGATCACTTACACACAGCCAATAGCAGACCGTGAAAGTGGCTTCATCGTGACGTCGCTCCGTATCAAGAATGTTGCGGAAAACGCGATAGCAGGTTTTCAGGTTGATGAATTCTGGTTTGATGCTGATGGCAACACAGTTACTGGAGACCAGATCCGTTTCGCAGAGCCGCTCCTCGTTGGTGAGGTACGAGATATCGAGTTGCGCGTACCTCGCGTCGATTCGATGGACCGCAGTAACTACGAATTTACTCACCAGAACGGCGATATCTTAGCGACGCTCATGGACGAGATTGAAGCCCCCCCCGAGCCTGAAGAAGAAGAAGGCGAAGAGGATTCGGCCGGCGGCGAATAACTCGCAAGCTCCTTCGTCTCAAAACGCTTTTAGCTATTCACACTCAACAACGGCTGGTCACTAATCGTGGCCAGCCGTTCGTACTTATTGTGAACATTCAGATTGCACGGAACTGAAAAAGAGAGTCGCAGGCAACCAGTGGATATCGCCCGCATCCAAGAAGTCCTACGACACAAGAAACTCGATGGCTGGTTACTCTACGATTTCCACGGCTCAAATCCTATCGCTAGACGTATCGCGGGCCTGAACGACACCGATAAGCTGACAACCCGTAGATGGTATTACTTGATACCTGCTAGTGGTGAACCACGCATGCTTGTGCATGATATCGAACGCCATAGTCTCGCCCATCTTCCTGGAGAGCGGTTGATCTATGCACGACACGACACGCTAAAAACAGGGTTGGAGTCACTAGTTCGGAACATGCAATATGTGGCAATAGAGTACTCGCCAGATTGCTCGATCCCATACATATCACGGGTAGACGCCGGCACGATTGACCATCTCCGTCGTCTTGGAATTTCACCGGTGTCTTCGGGCGACTTGATCCAAGAATTTGAAGCCATTTGGAATGAAAGTATGCTCGACAGTCATCGAGCCGCATCAACGCTTCTCTACGAAGTCAAGGACAGAACATTTGCCTTTATACGGAATCGGCTTTCGAGCGGCACCTTAACCGAATATGCCGTTCAACAACAGATGGTCGAATGGTTCGGTGAACTCAACTTAGTTTCCGACTGTTCGCCTGTTGTAGCCGTACAGGAAAATAGCGGCAACCCCCACTATCTCCCCACCCGTGCATCACACCGCGCCATTGGATCCGAACAGATAGTCCTAATTGACCTATGGGGTAAATTGGATCGCTCCGACTCTGTGTATGCGGACATTACCTGGGTTGGCTACACTGGCACGACTCCTCATCCAAAAGCGTCAGAAATCTTTGGTGTGGCTCGAGCAGCCCGTGATGCCGCTGTCGACCTCGTCGTTGAGCGTGTTGAGGCGCAGCATCCAATCGCAGGCTGGGAAGTCGACAAGGCGGCTCGAACTGTTATTACAGATGCTGGTTTTGGCGACCGGTTTATACATCGAACGGGTCACAACCTCGGGGAAGAAGTTCACGGCAATGGCGCCCACCTAGACGATTATGAAACACATGATGAACGCCTCTTGATCGCAGGCTCAGGCTTTACTATCGAGCCAGGAATATATCTTAAAGAATTCGGCGTAAGGACTGAGATTAATATGTATGTCAGTCAAGATGGGGCCAACGTCACTGGTCCGCGACAATCCGAGCTCATACTTCTTGCATAGAGAACTGGCAGTCTCAAAAAGGTTACGATAACGTAGTAGTAGAAGCAATCGATTGTTCTGTTGGAGAAAATGATGTCGACATCGAGAACCACGCTGTTTTCTGCCGTCCTGATTGCCATCGTATCGATGGCAATCGGTATAGTGATTACCTCACGATTTAACCTAGGCCCTGCGTCTCTAGCACAAACGATCCAAACACCCACAAATACTGCTCCCATTACCGGTGAGCTCACCGCAACAACCTTCCGTGACATCGCACAGGCCCAAACTGCGATGGTCGTCAATATTCGTACCGAGACCCAGCAGACTAGCAACGACCTTAATGAGTTCTTTGGAGGTGATGACTTTTTTCGGCGTTTCTTTGGACCGGGACAAGGGCAAGGACAACCGCAGCCACAGCCACAACCGCAGCCAAGAGAAGAAACCGTTAGGTCAGCAGGAACCGGATTCGTCATCGACCCCAGTGGTCTTATCCTGACTAACAATCACGTAATCGAGAACGCCACCAAAATTGAAATTCACTTTTTTGGTGACGACGCTCGAGATACTTATGAGGCGCGCGTGCTAGGCGGGGATTCATTGACCGATAGCGCACTTTTGGAGCTTATAGAAAAACCATCAGGTGAACTACCTTCTGCAACATTTGGAGATTCTGGTCAGATGGCGCCAGGCGATTGGGTAATGGCCATCGGCAATCCATTTAGTCTTGGACACACCGTAACGGTCGGTGTCATTTCCGCAATCGGTCGTCCCTTTCCATCAGCACGCGGGCGATGGACTGACATGCTTCAAACGGATGCCGCTATTAATCCAGGGAATTCAGGAGGTCCGCTTTTAAATATTTGCGGGGAGGTCATAGGTATGAACACCGCGATCGTCAGTAATCGTCAGGCGAACGTCGGTGTGGGTTTTGCTGTGCCGATTAACACAGTTCGTGACCTCCTCGAGGAACTAAGGAGCGGAAAAGTTACCCGTGGAGTCATTGGCGTCAGTATTACCGCAGTAACGAGAGAAGGCTACGAAGATCTCGGGCTCGATGAACCACGTGGCGCCGTAGTTTCATCAGTCAATGAAGGCGGCCCGGCAGATCAAGGAAACATGCAACCGGGCGATGTCATCATAGATTTTGACGGCGAACCGATCAATGACACAGGTGACCTTCAAGCAAATGTAGTCGCCACAAGACCAGGTACGACTGTCCCCATTACAGTTATGCGTGGCGGCGAACGCCTTACACTCGACATCACTATCGGCGAACTCGATCTCGATGCAGAAAGCCAACCGGCCAGAGCGACTGCTGAAGAAATCAGTGAAGGATTTGGAATAGCGCTCCAAGACCTGACGCCGGCTACGGCTGGACGACTTGGTGTTCCAAATGACACCGAAGGCGCCGTTATAGTCAACGTCCAACGAGGGAGTACAGCCGAAGAAAGCGACGTCCGGCCGGGTGATGTCATTCTTAGCGTAAATCGTTCCGATGTCACTTCCGCGACTGAGGCGATCACCCAACTTAGTCAGATCGAATCCGGTCGGACAGCGTTTTTACTTGTCCAACGAGGCGAAACACGGGTCTTCTTGCAGGTCAGAAAAGAGTAAATGAACCTCTCGGAGGTGATTAGGCAGCGAATCAGGCAAGAGGGACCGCTGCCATTCGCCACCTATGCTGACCTCGCCTTGTACCACCCAGAGTTCGGTTATTACATCCGAGCGGGACAGCGTTCCGGTCGGGATGGTGATTTCATTACCAGCGTTGACTTTCGATCATCTTTCGGCACAATTCTCGCAGCACAATGCGCGGAAATGTGGCGACATCTTGATAGCGACCGTTTTGATTTGGTTGAAGCGGGCGCAGGAAACGGACGCCTCTCATGCGACATATTAGATGCCGTATCCTCTGGCGAGGCACCTTTCTATGAAGCTATTCAGGTACATCTTGTAGAACGCAGCCCAACCGCTCGCAAAGCTCAATCAAAAGAACTTGCATCTCATCGATCAAAGCTTGTCTCGAGTGACGCAACGCTACCCCCTCACGAAACCATTACGGGCGTAATTCTGGCCAACGAACTTCTTGATGCATTTGCTCCTCATATTCTTTTGATGACCGATACTGGTCTCCGAGAGGTATACATCGACGCTGAATCTAATGGTTCTTTTGTCGAATGCCTGGGTCCATTGTCAAGTTCTCGTCTCGAGGCACACATCGAAGAACAAAAGATTGTCATCAAACCGGGATGGCGAATTGAAGTAACACCAGCAGTCGACACTTGGGTTCAAAATGCTGTTCGGGTTTTAAGCCGAGGCTTTCTGCTACTCATTGATTACGGATATGAGGCACGAGAACTGTACTCTGCCACACACTCACGAGGAACTGTCGCTACCTACTCTCATCACCAAGTCGAAACCACGAATAAAACAGCGACGGCGCCATGGCTCATTGAACCAGGCTCGCGAGACATCACCGCACATGTAAATCTCACTGCCGTTAAATCAGCGGCAGAATCAGCTGGCGCTACAACTTTGGGCATTCTTGACCAAACCTATTTTCTACTGGGGTTAGGTGCAGCCGAACACGCCACAGCCACTAATTCAACCAAGAGCATCGACTCTATTCGCCGGCGACTTGCCATGAAGTCACTCTTAATGCCTGGCGGTCTCGGTAGTGCACAAAAGGTAATGGTCTTTGGTAAAGGTGTAGGGACACCAAAATTATCCGGATTGTCGTTTCAAATAAGAACAACCTAGGACATCTCGCCTTCGCTTATCCCCAACTGTCCATAAAAGTTCAACCTGTCTGTTCATTAAACTTAAAGCTAGTATTGAAGGCTATACAATCGGCAATGGTTCCATGAACGCACACATCGAACGGGAGATCAAACTTCGCTACGTAAGCCGTGACAAAGCTCGGTTGGCTGTCGACCAACTGGAGGGAATCCCGCTCCGGCATCGACGACTACAAGACGATT
>CAZWKO010000060.1:5386-10688 GCA_964634925.1 uncultured Vicinamibacteraceae bacterium | reverse complement strand
GCATGGCCCACACCACGTTGCCCAAAAATTCAAAAGAATGACATTGCCCTTATGCGAGGCCAAGTCTACTTCCTCACCACTGACGTCCCGCAGGGTATAGTCGAGAGGAGCCGGCTTCGCGTCGGCATCACAGGCCGCCGCCGCAGATACGTCGTAATTAAACAACGACGAAACCGAATCAAAATCAAAAGTCGGAGTAACCGGCAGGGTCAAAAATCCAAGTGCAGCCGCAGCTCCAACGGCCAATAGCCAACGCCTCATCATAAGCAATCCACTCCCACCAGCATCTCTTAATATAACTACAGCGAGTGCCATTGAACAACTTTAGGACACTAAAATTCAACCCAATCACTACTTTAGCCTTAACTGGCCGTCCGGCATCCACTCCACCCGTATTCATATCCGAACAGATTTTGTTAGTCAGACCAACTGTAACGTTATCCACTAAATAACGGTACACGGCAGCATTGCCGAAGACGTACTTAGTCAGTAAGATGAAGTGTTGGGCCTAAGTGCACAAATTTATTGAAACACGGTTGAAATCAAAGCGTCTCACGACCAGACACTTAGTGGGACTACTCAGAAATTGAAATTGTGCACTCGGCAGACTGACATGTTTCATGGCTCTCAAGGGGTGTCGTGATGTTACGCAGCCAATTTAAAGCTCGGTTCCGGTGCGGAGTAACGACCGTACTCATCTTTCTGCTGATGTGCTCCGCCAGCACCAGCTATGCCCAATTTGGTGTCATACCGTACTACGGTAAGAACCGGGTGAAATACGATAAATTCGACTGGCATATCTACACAACAGACCATTTTGAAATTTATTACTACCCTGAGCTTGAGGAACACTTAGGGCGCGTTGCAAGTTACGCAGAAAGTGCCTACCAACAAATAAGCGCCGATCTACGGCATGACCTTGCATTTGTAGTCCCGTTAGTAGTGTTCAAAACACATAGTGAATTTGAACAACAATTGATATTTCCCGGGGCAAGTCCTGAAGGCGTCGGGGCGTTTGCTGAACCACAACGCAACCGTATAGTTCTTCCCATCGACGAACCTCCCGATGGTTTGTACCGACTAATCGTTCACGAATTAACTCATATTTTTGAATTTGATATCATTCCGCGCTCAATCATCCGCAATACCATACCGTTGTGGGTAGACGAAGGCCTGTCTGACTACATGGCAGGTGTATGGCGACCTCTCGACCTTATGCAGGTTCGCGACGTTGCAGTCGCGGACATCGTGCCGTCCATGACGGAATTCGAACGGTACGGTGGATTTGCGAGTGGCCGCGTCGTTTACAATCTTGGTCACGCCGCTTTTGAATTCATTGAAGAAAGGTGGGGCCTGGAAGGGATTCGAGAATTTCTTTTTGCTCTGCGCCGAAACGCCATAGGCGGCGGTGAAGACCCGTACGAAGAAGCGTTGGACCTAGAGGCTGAAGAATTTGATGACGCCTTCAAAGCATATCTCGAAGAACGTTTCGAAGTCTTTCGAGAAAAAGAGCGACCAACGGACTATGGACGCGACCTCACACCAGATCCTCTACGTAGTCGATATCCAGTGGTGTATTCCATCGAGGCGTCACCAACTGGCGAAGTAATCGCCGCTATGGCCGCCGACCGTAAAGATCGAGAGTCAGACATCGTACTGTTGTCATCCCGAACCGGCGAAGTAATCGACAACCTTACAAACGGATTTAATCAAGATTACGGATTCGAATATATCCCTGCGCCTGGCCAGCGCTGGAATACAGTGCCATGGATGTCGTGGTCTCCAACAGGTGACCGTCTTGCCTACATGGTCCGCAAAGGAAAGCACATGGCGGTCGTCGTTCAGAGTGTCGTTTCCTAAGAGATCGAAACGCTCGTCCATCTCGACATGGTCGATGAACCTGAATCGCCTGACTTTTCACCCGATGGAACAACGGTTGTTTTTTCGGCCCTCGAGGGAGCTGTTGGCAACATCTATGAACTCGATCTTGCGACATATGAGGTGACGAATCTGACCAACACAGACCTCGCTGACTATGCACCATTCTACTCACCAGACGGACGGTACATTGTTCATATGTCACGTGTGAGTGGAAACAACAAGCTGTTCCGATTCGATCGAACAACGGGTGACCGGACTCAGCTAACTTTCGGCACACATGACGAAGCAGGCGGTGAGTTTCTCGACGACCGCACCCTTGTATTTGCCTCAACGGCTGCTGATCCAACACAACCTCTTGAATCAGAAACAGCAACCGACGCAGAAATCTTCAACATATGGACCCTTGATATTGAGACGGGCGAATTACGCCAACTCACTGACGCATCAACGGGTGTAGTAAATCCCATTGCTTTGTCACCCAATGAAGATTCAGAAAATCGGAGGATTGGGTTTATCACCTATTACAGAGGTGAGTATGGCGTGCGCTCTATTGAATACGATGAGCCGCTTTACGTCGCTCAAACAAGTGACTTCGGTGGTCCAGGTCCAACGATCGACTTCCAGGCTCCTCTGACTCACACGTTGAATCCGCTAAACGCACGACGAAAAGAACGCTTTGAGAAAATGTACCTTGACGCTCTTCCACCGCTAAACCTGGGCTTCACGAATAACGGTGATATCTTCGGAGGAACGCAAATCTCATTCTCGGATGTCCTTGGCGACCAGTACTTTAGCGCCCTGATTTATTCCATCGCACAGTACCGAACCATTGGAGGTTCGTACACAAATTTATCCGGTCGATTTCAATACTCGGTCCAAGGAGCACAGTCTGAACAGTTTTTTTATGGCTATGGACCTGGAACATTATTTGGTTCCAGTTACAGCTATCTAAGTCGTGACCAGGCTATTGCGACCCGTCGCACTGAAGGTGGAAGCCTCTCAGGCATATACCCCTTTGACCGCTACCGACGGGTTGAGCTATCGGGAGGACTGTTTAAGTACCGAGAAACCTTTGCCAACGATGCGCTACAAACACAGTCAGACCTGTTTCAAATGCAACAATTCGGTACTACACTCTTCAGAAACGGGACGTTCGCTCCGCTCGGCGCTCGATTTGTGCAGGAAACAACGGTGTTGCGGGAATACGGTCCAGTCTCCGGAAACACCGTCATGCTGGGTTATGAGTTTGCACCACCAGTATCCAGTTTACTGTCCCGTCAATCCATGGAATTCGATGCACGCTACTACCTTAGAATTGCTGAAAATGGCGTCCTCGCCTTCCGTGGTCGTGGGTTCAAAAGTTGGGGTCAGTTCCCTGACTTTACGTTTTTTGGCGGCATGTCCGAAATGAGAGGGTACGACTACTTACAATTTATCGGGCACAAATCAGTCTATGGCAACGCAGAACTCCGTTTTCCTCTCATTGAAGCAATGGCCACGCCTATAGGAATATTGGGGGGAATCCGAGGGACATTTTTCTTCAATTTCGGCGTCGCTGGCTTCGATGGACAGCCTCTTAACGCTTGGACCAGTGAAGAGATCAACGTGAGACCCGTGACTGGATACCGCCTCAATCCAGCAACTGATGGCATAGAACAGGTATTTGGCGACCCGGTTTCGATCACTGGTTTCCGCCTCGCCAATGCACGTGCTTCCTACGGTTTTGGGCTCACCACATTTGCAATCGGATTTCCCGTACATATCGATTGGTCTTGGCTAACGATGTTCAACAAAGGCTGGGAAGATGTCCTGTTCGCTGCAGAAGCAGCGCGAGAAGGTCGGACCCGCGGCAGCGATTTCTTCCGGAATGTCAGAATGCAGGTTTGGATAGGCTACGACTTTTAGACTGAAATAATCTCAACCTACTTTACTTACCTTACGAAACAACTACAGCTCAGTTAAGCGAACTACGCCCTGATTTAAATCAAGGGCGACACGATAATTACTTAAAAATTTATGGCCAATGATACCGCCAACCTGAAAACCGAGTAATGCGCTGGGGCGGTGCAAATTCAGCACCACCACAGAAAAATTATCGTACTGCACACGGTCAAACATTAAATCGACCCCAGGCAACAGGAAAGCATCTTGGTCCCAGCCAGATGTCCCGTAGACCCGCAACGGAATATGACGAACCGGCACCATACCCAAACTGTTGGCAGCGCTTAGACTGATCGAAATAACCTCACCACCAGTATCGACGATAAAACTCTTTGGATGCTCGCTATTGATGACCCCGCGAACCATCGCCAAACGATGAAACCGCATCGGCATCTCGATATCAAATGGTTCGTCCGGCAAGTCATCAGCCACGATCATATGATGATTTCTGTAATCAATAATCGTCGACAATCCCAGAGCCAACGGTGAAAAACTGTTCTCGCTGCGAGTATCAGGCAAACCACTGAGTGGAGGATTTTTAATAATGGTCGGCACGTTCGACACGTGCAACGTGCCGACTTCAAGAGTATCGACACGCCCAGATTCCAAACCGCGAAGCCCCACACGTCCGACGCCGGCGCTAAGCGTATTCGTAATGGGCCTCACTCCGACACGTTGCGCTGACGGCTTGGACATAACCATCTGCTCGGCACCCGTATCCACCACTAAATCCATCGGATCACTGCCGTTTACTCGACCGCGGACAATAACCTTATCTCGTTGCAACCGAAACGGAATCGTATGCACCTCCCCCACCTGATCTGGTCGAAGCTGCAGGGGAGATCGATCGCCAAAAGACCGCAGAAACCGAATCTCTGAACGCGCCCACTCACTCTTCTCGGTCCGGCGTACTTGGGGAAGACGGTTTACGTAGGCTTCCAAGGCGTCTGCGGCTTCATCATATCGGTGTGCACGGCGCAACACTGTTCCGAGCGTATGGTAGTACTCCGGGCGTTCCTCACCGGATATGGCTGCCCGCAGCTGCGTAACACCTGCCTCCAGCTGTCCACGCGCCGCAAGACTCCTTCCACTGCCGTGTCGTGCTGCGGTATTTGAAGGGTCAACAGCCAGGATCTCGCTATAGACCTGCTCCGCTTCAGCAAACAAGCCAAACGCCCACAGTGCCTCTGCATACAAGGACCGCAATTCAAGACTTTCACTACCAAGGCTATTCAGGAATTCAGCTTCCCGGTATGCTCGAGAAAACTCAGCCACCTGCAATAACGAACGCAGCAAACCGCCAGATGCACGAACTAGCTGTTCTGGTTTTGCACCGTCTTTAGCACTTTCGTAAGTAGTCAGTGCTTCCCAATACCGTTCATCAGCGAACAAAAGGTCGGCCAGCTGAAGACGAATCTCACTGCGGGCAATCGCAGAAGTTGATCCCGTAACAATCACCACGGGTGCGACCGACAATGCC
>CAZWKO010000060.1:0-5376 GCA_964634925.1 uncultured Vicinamibacteraceae bacterium | reverse complement strand
ACATATCCCGCTGACAGCGTTACCACTGAAACGCATGCAGACCCCCAACGAACAGAATGAGAGCGCCCACGACATCAGATGTACGAAGGCGCCTAAGGTGTTCCTTCCTAACAAAACTATGCCCCATTAGATCTACCCAGTGCAAGACCCTGCAGTGGGATTACACAGATTGAACCTAAAAATAAGACAAGGACTATGAATATGGGGACACGGTCTACCGCAAACAGACGTCTACTAACTCACATAGGGGAAGGCCGACAGGGCTTTACATCAACGAGTGTATGGCTCGATTGGAACGCCATCGTACATTTCGTCAACCCGCATGATCTGGTCGTTTCGGCTGTAAGTACCGAGCTCATAGTCTTCACTCATGATGAGCGCTTTGACTGGCTTGGTCGGGCATACTTCCGCACACAACCCACAGAATGAACAGCGGGACAGATTGAAATCAAAATAGTCCAAGACTTTTATTTTGTGTCCTGGTTCACGGTGGCCACCCAGGTTAATTAACTCGTCAGGACAAACCTTAGCGCACTGGTCGCAAACGATACAGGTCTGGGCCCCTGTTTCTGGCTCAACCTGTAACCGCAGCACACCACGAAATCTTGGCGCGACCGGTCGACGCTCTTCTGGGTACTGAAAAGTAAAGGCCGGCTCAGGCGTATATTTCAATGTGACCCAGAGCCCCTTTAAAAGATCCACCATGAAAACAGTCCGGAACAATTTCGCAAGAAATAGCACGATACGCTACCCCCGGTCCTCAACCAAGATTGGCTCGGACTGACCGGCCATGATTACCCGCTCTTTCCGAAGAACTGTACTTTCTTTTTTGATCTTGTCTTGCAATCTCATTAACCCGTAAAGCAATGCTTCCGGGCGTGGTGGACAGCCAGACACATACACGTCAACCGGCACAATTTTATCAACGCCCTGCAGAACACTATAGGTCGGAAATGGGCCTCCCGCATTCGAGCAACTTCCCATTGAAATCACCCACTTCGGTTCGGGCATTTGATCGTAAAGGCGACGAAGGACCGGCGCCATCTTTTTAGTCACAGTGCCAGCCACAATCATCAGGTCAGCCTGCCGCGGTGACGCACGAAACACTTCGGCACCAAACCGCGCAATATCGTAGCGAGAGGTTGACGTCGCAATCATCTCGATGGCACAGCAGGCTAATCCAAACCCCATCGGCCAGAGGCTCGTCGCTCGTGCCGAATTCAGCAAACGGTCAAGATTTGTTGTTATGAAGTTATCTTCAAAACGATGATCAATAAGACCCATAAATTTAATGTGAGTTTGCTGCGCAGAGCCTAAAGGTAAAAATCCTACTTACCCTCGAACCACACTGAGTTGGTCTCAATGAAGCTCTCCCACTGCTCTGGAACCTCATCGTTAGCAAATATAGCCTCGACGGGGCAAGCGGGAACGCACGCGCCGCAGTCAATACACTCGTCGGGATGAATATAGAGCATTGTTTCGGCTTCAAATTCTTCCTCGTCTTTACGTGGATGAATACAGTCGACAGGACAAACATCAACACAGGCTGTGTCTTTTGTCCCCACACAAGGCTCACAAATCGAATACGCCATTCAGTCCTCCGGATACTGCCAATAAAGTTAACCGGGACAACAGAATACACGGCCGGCTAGCCACGGATCAAGGTGCCCCCATTTTGAAGATGCGGTAACGCAGTTAAATGAATGTTCATACCTACAGAAAACCCGTCACGCCTCCTCGCCAGCCCTTGGGGGAAATTGCCAGAGTTTCAAGAAGCACGAACCTACAAGTCATTTTAACGTTATTAGGATCGAAGAAAACTAGCAAACTACTTTAATTACTCGACAGTTTCACCAGGACGACATTCAAGAACATCAATTCCCGCCGAAACGTGACGACGAAGTTCTTTCGGAGTTCCCGTTAAGGCAGGATAGGTTCCGTAGTGCATCGGCACCACCTGCTTCACACCTAATAGATCGCAAGCCAACGCGGCGGCCCGCGGCCCCATGGTAAATCGATCCCCAATAGGAAGGAACGCAATCTCCGGCTGATATAGCTCCCGAATCAGCCGCATTCCTTCAAAAACAGCTGTATCTCCAGCAAAGTAGATGACTCGTCCATCCTCAAGAGTAAGAATAAATCCAGCCGCAACTCCAAGGTAAATTGGGGTCTCACCGTCCAACCAAGAACTACTGTGGTGAGCCTCAACCAACGTCACACGAAGCCCTCCGACTGTAATCGTGCCACCTATATTCATCGGCTCAACCTGACGGATACCCTGGCGCTGCAACCACTGGCATAACTCGACCACACCAACCACGGGAACGTTATTCTCACGGGCTACCCGTGTTGCATCCCCAACATGGTCGGAATGCCCGTGTGACACGAGAACCAAGTCAACAGCTGGCACTTTCCGCTTCCATTCCTCAGGGCAACTTGGATTATCGACCAACCAAGGATCAAAGACGACCCGACGACCGCCGGGGGTCCGTACCAGGAAAGTACTGTGCCCCAACCAAGTAATAGCAAGACGACCTATGGACGTCATAGTGACCTCACGATAACATCAACTGAAGTATGACGGCGCCTGTCCCCATCCAATTAATTCGTGGCCGCCACCGCCGGTCAGAAACACTGCCACGAGACAAAAAACCGTCCTGGCTCCGTGTACGCGCACCCGGAAGCCAAGATTATCTTCAGCTGAAACGCTTAATACGGACGCTGTCTCTTACCACGGTCTGTGAAGAAGCCAATTGCCCCAATATTGGCGAGTGCTGGAGTCATGGCACAGCAACATTCATGATTCTGGGAGATATCTGTACTAGATCATGCGGCTACTGCAATGTCATTCATGGAACACCGCAAGAGATCGACACCAAAGAACCTGACCGGATAGCAGAAGCAGTCAAAACCCTTGGACTCCAGCATGTCGTCATCACATCAGTAGACCGCGACGATATCGATGACGGCGGTTCGGGTGCGTTTGCTTCGACGATTGCTGCCATCCGTGGGCAATCTTCGCAATGCCGGATTGAAGTACTCATCCCTGACTTCTCTGGTCGTACTAATGATCTTTATACCGTGTTGAATGCCGCTCCAAATATCCTGAACCACAATATTGAAACCGTCGAACGACTATATCGGCTGGCACGTCCAGGAGGCCGGTATACCAGAGCCTTGGATCTACTCAAGAAGTCAAATAACTATCGACCTTCAATCCCTACGAAATCTGGACTCATGGTAGGGCTCGGCGAATCCATTGATGAACTATTCATCACGATGAGTGATTTACGCGATGCCGGCTGTAACATCCTCACAATCGGGCAGTATTTGCGTCCCTCTATTGCGCACCTTCCGATTATCAGGTACTACCATCCCGACGAATTTAAAATGCTTCAGAAACACGCCATTGAGCTTGGATTTCAACATGTTGAATCTGGCCCGCTGGTTCGCAGTTCCTATCACGCGCACGAACAGGCCAATGCAGCCAAGTTATCTTCTACAAGTTGTTCGGCTTAACCTCAACCAGTAATGCTCATGTCACTGTCAAAGATTAAACGTCAGGTCATTTCATGTCAGAGCTGCCCAAGACTTCGAGCCTACTGCGCCCGTGTTGCGCGACAGAAACGCGCGGCATTTCGAGATGAAAGCTATTGGGGCAAACCCGTACCAGGGTTCGGAGATCGACGCGCTCGAGTCCTAATCATTGGACTCGCTCCAGCTGCACACGGCGCTAATCGTACAGGACGAGTATTTACTGGAGACAAATCTGGTGATTTTCTTTTTCGTGCACTACACGCTACTGGTTTCTCAAACCAACCATCCTCCACACATTTAAAAGACGGCCTGAAGCTTATCGACGCATACATTAATGCTGTCGTACGCTGTGCACCTCCAGAAAACAAACCGACAAAACGTGAAATTCATAATTGCGAGCACTTTTTACAAGAGGAGCTCCAAGCATTGAAAAACGTACAAGTGGTTGTAGCACTGGGGAAAGTTGCCTGTGATGCCTACTGGCGTCTTATGGCCACAAACGGCGTCAGGCCGAAACCCAAACCTCGCTTCGCTCACGGGCTAATTTTTGATGAGACGCAAGGTCGTGGACCGTCACTTATAGCCTCGTATCATCCAAGTCAGCAAAATACGAATACCAGAAAGCTCACGGCAGTCATGCTAACGGACCTATTTAAACAGGTCAGACGTTTGTTGAAATAATAAAAGTCTGCATATTAAGCCAAGACTTTTTGTGCCTTTATCCCGCACTATCAAAAATCGCCAGTCAGCCTTACGCAATGCCACAACCCAAACACGTGATGTCTTCTTTTGACGAGGCATCTGCCTCCATATCTAGGCTTTATGCGCCAAAAGCTAAGATTTTTTATGCTTATAGACATGCGTACACTCGCCGAGAAACAGTTCAGCTGCTTCCCCGAACGTCTCGGACATGGTCGGATGCGGATGGATCGACATTTTCATGTCAGACACAGTCATCTCCATCTCAACGGCAACCACGCCTTCGGCGATCAATTCACCCGCTCCGACACCAACAATACCGACACCTAATATCTGTTCAGTTTCTGGCTCGACCACTAATTTAGTGAATCCCTCTGGTCTGCTAAGGGTAAGCGCACGCCCAGATGCCCCCCAAGGAAACTTCGAGACCGTCACGTTTCGCCCGTCTCTCCTTGCCTCATCCTCAGTCAGGCCACACCACGCAACTTCCGGGTCCGTAAACACTACCGCCGGAATGGCTTTCGGGACGAATGCCGATGGTTGGCCATCAATAGCCTCAACGGCAACACGCGCTTCCGCAAATCCTTTGTGCGCCAGCATCGGTTCCCCTGACACATCACCAATTGCAAAAATAGAACTTTCTGCTGTTCGACGCTGTGCATCAACAACAATGAAGCCATGGTTGTCTCTACTCACAGCCGTGTTCTCAAGTCCGACACCGTCTGAATTCGGCTGTCGGCCCACGGCGCTCAATACTTTTTCAAACTGTTCTGTCCTTACACCGCCGTCCCTATCCCGCAGCGACACTTCAATGCCTCCCGGCGCCGCAGTGAGTCCGGCTACTTCGGTCTCAAGATGAATAGCTTCCGCTACTCGACCAACAGACCGCTCCAACACACGAACAAGATCGGCATCGGCACCAGGCAGGAGACCCTTCGTCAATTCGACCACAGTCACAGTCGATCCAAGAGCTGCAAAGACAGTCCCAAGTTCCAGCCCAATGTACCCTCCCCCCACAACAAGCAGGGAAGACGGAATCTCCTGAAGTTCCAAGGCCGACGTCGAATCAAGAACACGCGGATCGTCAAGACTAAGCGCCTCCGGTTTTGAAGGACGTGATCCGGTCGCAATAATCGCATG
>CAZWKO010000059.1:10335-10737 GCA_964634925.1 uncultured Vicinamibacteraceae bacterium | reverse complement strand
GAAAACGACGAAGCTTCTGACCAGGGAGACGGCGTGGGCAAAATGTCGTTCTTGGATCACCTCGATGAGCTAAGGCACCGCTTAGTTGTTTCTTTCTCATCTCTTATGGTTGGCGTACTGATTTGTTTTGGGTTCATTGACCCGATTTTTGATTTCATTATGGAACCGTTAACCGATGTGCTTCCCGAAGGCGGAACACTCGTCTATACCGAGCCGGCAGAGGCATTCTTCCTCAATATAAAAATGGCAGCACTGGCCGGCCTACTACTCGCAACTCCTGTAATCATGTCTCAACTCTGGCTCTTCGTTGCACCTGGTCTTTATGCACATGAAAAGAAGTTTGCGTATCCATTTGTTGGTTTAGCTTCAGGATTTTTTATCGGCGGCGCCTTATTCGCTCAT
>CAZWKO010000059.1:0-10325 GCA_964634925.1 uncultured Vicinamibacteraceae bacterium | reverse complement strand
TACATTCTGTTCCCTATCGCGTGGGGCTTTTTCGCTGGCTTTGGTAGTGATTACATGGCTTTCATGCCGCGTATTCAACCCGCATTCACGCTGTACGTGCGTCTCGTCCTCGCCTGTGGCGTGGTGTTTCAGCTGCCAACCATCGTGTTCTTTCTTGCCAGAATGGGAGTAGCAACGCCTGGGTTTCTAATCAAGAATTTCAAATATGCGATCTTAATAATCTTCGTATTCGCTGCTGTCCTAACGCCGACCGGCGACCCGGTCACTTTGACTATGATGGCCGCCCCGATGATCGTGCTCTATGTTTTGAGCATTGGAATCGCATGGCTGTTTGGAAAGAGAAAAGCTGACTAACCCATGGCAGCGTTGACTTGTTTGTCCTTAAAACCGTACTATTTTGGCAGTATTAGGGTCTGGCCCCAACGACTATCAATGAAGCAGTAAGGATGATCATCTAATGCGGATCAAAAAATGGCTTAGACATTCAACATTTACAGTAGTGTTGCTCGTCTTTTTTACAACCATTGTTGTCGCACAAGAAGAAGCACGTCCTTCAGGAACTACATTTCTTGGAGATACCGGCCTCTGGTTCGTCCCAACGGCTGAAGTCCTTGATGGCGGCTCCGTTGCTGCAGCCGGACACCTCTCCACTTTTAACTACGAACAAGGTTTCAGTGCCGTTCAATCCGTGGCAGGAAGCTTTGCGATCGGAGTCGGAGAACGCACTGAAGTTTTTGGCTCTGTCGGCGTTTTAACCAGAATCGACAGAGACTTAAGACCACTATTTCAATCTGGCCAACCTAGCGTCGGTGGTGCGATTGTAGATTTTCCGCTTGCCAACTCAGGATTCAGCGGCAACAAATTCGGCGATGTCGTAGTTGGCATAAAAGCGAACGTACTGAGCGAACGACAACAAGCACCGCTTGCACTGGCCGTACGTAGCTGGGTAAAACTTCCAACTGGCGACAAAAAGGCAGGAACAACTAGCGGCGAACTTGATGGGGCGGTCGGTCTCGTCATCAGTAAAGCGTTAGGCAGTGCTGAAATTGCCGCTCATTCGGACTTTGTCCTTCGAAAAGATACAGCCGGCATCGAGCTTCCGAATAGTATTCAATGGGGATTTGGCGTGGGCACGCCTGTTCGTGGTCCCATTCGCATATTCGGAGAAGTGCTCGGCGACATTCTCACTACTGATTCTTTAAAGCTTTCAAGCCCATTAACCGGAACAGATGGAAGCATTTCCGGACTGAGTCTTTCTCATCGTTCACCTTTGGACCTTGTCGTTGGTGTGCAATGGCAACATAACGGGTTTTCGCTTGGCTCAGGTTTGACATGGGCTGCTCGTCATGCGTCTAGGTCTTTGGTTGGACAAATAATTCCGCAAGCAGATCGCATAGGTTTTATCGCTCGACTTAGTTACCATCCTGGCGTTCGAGTCTACGTGCCACCGCCACCGCCACCGCCTGACGAACCGAACCGACCTCCAACCGTAAGCATCTCTTGCGACCCGTGTGAAGTTGAATTCGGAGAAGAAGTTCGCCTACGCGCAGATGCTGCTGATCCAGATGGCGATGCTCTGAACTACAGGTGGAATGCGCCAACCGGTAGCTTCCAGGATTCTGCTGACCGAGCAACAACGCGTTGGAGTGCGCCAGATCAAGCTGGCTCCGTCCCAGTTAGCGTAACCGTAACGGATGGACAGGGAGGGTCGGCATCAGATACCGCAAATATCCAAGTAAATGCACCACCGCCAGCCCCTGTCAGAGAGTACGTGTTTGAGGATGTGCACTTCGAATTTGATCGCTATAACCTCCGTCCGTCAGCAGCGCAAGTACTTGACGATGTCGTAGCAGCCATTGAAGAAGATCCAAATCTTGAAATTACGATCGAGGGTCATACCTGTAACATCGGGACAAATGAATACAACCTAGCACTCGGAGACCGACGTGCAAACTCGGTACAAGATTACTTAACGGACCGAGGTGTTGGCGCTAACAAGCTGCAAACGATTAGCTACGGCGAAGAACGCCCCAAACACGACAATTCACGAGAAGAAACGAGACGCTTAAATAGGCGTGCGGCCCTAGTTGTTCGTATCCAGTAGCAACCGTATGCACTCTGGCAAAGAACCTGCATGTGAAGTAATTGCTGACAAAATACTCGATTGTTTTCGTTGTTGGTTTAACTAAAGATCACTAGTACGACTTTGCGAAGTACGCATCGCTGTGACTCTCCTCACCACACGAGATACAACTACCTCCTGAAGAAGCAGCTTCAAAGGGGATGTTCCGGATTGTGGCTTGTGTTTCTTCTTTAATCTTGGCTTCGCACTCCTTACCACCACACCACGGTGCCACCACATAACCTGGGCGCCCTTCGAAAAGACGCACAAACTCTTCCTTCGAATCCGTACGGTGCGTATGGTCTTCCCGAAAACTGATGGCTCGTTTAAACAGTGCCGCTTGTATCGTTTCAAGAAGTTGAGTGACTTGAGTCGATAGCCCTTGCATTGGCGTCGGTATTTTTTCTCTCGTGTCTCGACGCACCAAAACAACCTGAGACTGCTCAATGTCCTTCGGACCAATCTCGAGACGAAGAGGCACTCCTCGCATCTCCCATTCCGAAAATTTCCATCCCGGTTTGTACTCTTCACGATCGTCGATCTCAATCCTCACACCTGCGCCCTGTAAGGTTGCTGCAATTTCCTTCGCTTTGGGTAGTACTGTTTCTTTCCAGTCACCACGAGGAATTGGCACAAGAATGACCTGCGTCGGTGCTACACGGGGAGGCAAAATCAAACCACTGTCATCACCATGAGTCATGATGACCGCACCGATAAGACGCGTTGTCATCCCCCATGAGGTTTGCCACACGTACTGCATAGATTTATCTCGTGCCTGAAACCGAATCTCAAATACTTTGGCAAAGTTTTGGCCAAGATTATGGGATGTCCCTGCTTGAAGCGCCCGTCCATCACCCATCAAAGCTTCAACTGAATATGTGTGTAATGCACCGGCAAACTTTTCGCTCTCGGTCTTTTTTCCGTCGAGCACCGGCATAGCCAATTCGGTCTCAAGAAAATCTTTATAAACACCGAGCATCTTACGAGCTTCATCTTCGGCTTCTCCGCTTGTCTCGTGTGCAGTATGTCCCTCTTGCCAAAGAAACTCAGTCGTTCGAAGAAAAAGACGCGTAACTTTCTCCCATCGAACAACATTGGCCCACTGGTTAATTAAAATAGGCAGATCCCGCCATGATTGCACCCACTTGGCGTACATCGTTCCAATAATTGCCTCCGAAGTGGGCCTAACGATTAAACGCTCCTCTAAATCTTCATCGCCACCACGAGTAACCCAGGCAACCTGCGGAGCAAACCCCTCAACATGTGCGGCTTCTTTTCGCAGAAGACTTTCGGGAATAAATAACGGAAAATACGCGTTGACATGTCCAGTCTCTTTAAATCTCTTGTCGAGGCCAGACTGCATTAGCTCCCAAATAGCGTATCCGTATGGGCGAATTACCATACTGCCCTTCACAGGAGAATAATCCGCGAGCTCAGCTCGTCGAATAACATCGGTATACCACCGTGAAAAATCCTCAGTCTGCGGTGTGATTTCAGTTACAAAACCTTGCTGTTTAGGCGCCATTAAATCCTGTCCTCATACTTTTCGAGAGTCGTATGTCGCGACCAGTCTATATCGTTCCGTTCCGGAAAATCGGTCCGGTAGTGCGCACCCCTACTTTCCTCTCTCCGCAGAGTCGCTCGTGCCACAAGCTCCCCGACAGTCACAATACTTTGCACTCGAGGAGAAAACCCAAGCTGGTCGAATTTCTGACGCCATTCGCTACAAACCTCAAGGACGTTTGTCAGTCCTTCTCGATTTCTGAACAAACCACAGCCATTCCACAAAAGTGATCGCACTTGCTTTTCAATATCTTCAACATTTGTGTCAGTCGAATTCGAAAGAACTTTCCGACGGACACGCATTGACAATTTCTGAGCTTGTTTAGTCTTCTCACGACACATAACTCGGGCTGCTGCCGCGCCGAAGACGAGTCCTTCAAGTAATGAATTGCTAGCTAATCGATTCGCCCCATGCACGCCCGTGCACGCCACCTCGCCCGCTGCAAACAAACGCGGCACACTGGTCCGGCCATCTTGATCTGTTTGAATACCACCCATTAAATAATGGGCAGCCGTAACAATAGGAATTCGATCCGTAGCTAAATCTAGACCCACTCGGTGACACTTATCTGCAATAAGAGGAAATCGCTTTCGAACAAAATCTTCCCCTACCCCATCAAACGTCAAATAAACGCCACCTGTACGCTCCATCTCTCTCGCGATAGCACGCGCCACGCGGTCACGAGACGACAACTCATCCTCTGTGCCTGAAAAAAATGGCTGCCCTTGCCGATTAACGAGCTTGGCACCTTCACCGCGTAGCGCCTCTGACAACAAAAATCTTGACCCTTCCCCGCATGCCAAGGCTGTCGGATGAAATTGCACAAATTCCATGTCAGTAATTTCGGCACCCGCGCGATATCCAATAGCAATGCCATCACCAGTCGCAACTTCTGGGTTCGTGGTTTCACGAAAGATGTAGCCCGCCCCGCCCGATGCAAAAAGAGTAGAACAAGCACCCACAACCTCAAATTCATCCCCAGCTGTCTGAAAGCTAACACCCACGCACTCACCATCAAGGACGACAACATCCGTAACACACGCATCCTCAATCACACGGATATTTGGCGTTTTCCCCAAGCGATTCCACAATACCCGAGAAATCTCACGGCCTGTCGCATCACGAACATGGAGTACCCGGCGACAACGATGCGCACCTTCACGTGCCAGCGAAAGTTCGCCGGACTCAGTCCGATCAAATTCCACACCCCATTCGATGAGTTCATTGATTACCCGCGGCGCCAATTCCGTCAACTTCCGAGCAACATCTACGTCGACTAGTCCATCGCCCGCCGCTACCGTATCTTCGGCATGTTGCTCTGGAGAGTCGTCACCACCTACAGCGGCGGCGATCCCTCCTTGGGCATAGCCAGTGCTTCCAGCGGTTGCTACGGATTTAGTCAGAATAATGGTTTTACCGGCGTGACCAAGTTCAATAGCCGCCCGAAGTGCGGCAATTCCGGTGCCAACAATAATGAAATCTGCATCCAAATTCACAATCAATTCATCCAAAGCGTGCGCCAAGTGGTGCTATCCTACCCGCGCATGAAAGCAACCGTGGTTCCCGTCCGTACCTCATCAAAACCGTACAACGTACACGTTGGCACGGGAATCTTAAAGCAGCTCAATGGCTTAATCAGTAAAGCCGGGACCACTGGTCACCACTTTGTCGTTTCAAGCCATAAAGTCTGGAAAGCTCACGGCCCCACGATATCGAAAGCCATCGGACGTGCCGACACCATTCTCGTACCCGATGGCGAACGTGCAAAGACCGTTAAAACTGTCGGCACTATCTATGATGCACTAATTCAGGCTCAAGCGGATCGAACCGCAACTATCATTGCCGTCGGGGGTGGCGTGATAGGTGATGTAGTTGGGTTTGCTGCCGCGACGTACCTGCGTGGTGTACGGCTTGTTCACATCCCGACAACACTTCTCGCTCAAGTCGATAGCTCTATTGGTGGAAAAGTTGGAGTCAATCATCGACTTGGAAAGAATTTAATAGGCGCTTTCTATCAACCGAGCATTGTTGTCAGTGACCCGCTCGTCCTCAACACACTGCCTCGACGGGAATTTCGTTCTGGCTTGTACGAAGTCATTAAATACGGCATGATTCGTGATCCAGACCTCTTTCAAAGATTACATGCCAATTTAAGTGACATTCTGTCGCTTGATCCGATTGAACTGGTTCACATTATCGCGACGTCATGTCGGATTAAAGCCACCGTCGTGTCAGAAGACGAATACGAAGGAAATATAAGACGGATTTTGAACTTCGGTCATACAGCTGGACATGCCATCGAAGCAGCAACTCGATACCGTCGTTTTAGACATGGAGAAGCGGTCGCCTACGGGATGCTTGTCGTTGCCGACCTGGCAGCACGACGAGGACTGCTCAAACAAGCCGATCAAAGGGCCCTAGCCGAATTAATCGCTGAGCTTGGACCACTTCCATCCATAAAGGATCTGTCAGCACAATACCTTGTAGAGATCATGGGGCGAGACAAAAAAGTATTAAAAGGACGATTACACGTTGTCTTGCCAACACGAATTGGCAAGACCGTGATTGTTGATGACATAACCCCAAAAGAACTAGAGCAGTCGCTATGCGTAGTTGGTACAGCGCCCTAATCTGCGGGCACTCAACGTGGAACTACTTACTCGCATCTACCCGCGAGTATTAACTGACCACGACCTTATCTAGGCTTAAAACAAAGATGGGACCCATGACAAGACAATCATGTACCACCAGGGCAAAATCAATGACCCTGCTGCAGACATTACGATCGCTGAAATAGCCAAAAACGAACCCAGTGGGAGCAAGTATCTAGTCCTACCTCGCCCTGACAAAAGAATCACAATCCAGACCAACACACCTAGTATTGATGCCATCAACATCGTAAATAGCATAAATTCCCAACCTAAAAATGCGCCGATGAGTGCCAGCATTTTCACATCGCCCATTCCGAGACCCTCTCGGCCAACAATTCGGTAGTACGTTTCTGAAAGGACGATCAGAAACGTGCTACCACCGGCAATGCCAATACTTGAATCTAGCCAGCCTGGCGCAACAAACCAAGAACAACACCATCCCACAATCACACCGGGAATGGTGACCATATTCGGCAAAATACGATGCTGAAGATCAGTAACAAACAACACAACCATTAGGCTGACAAAAAACAATCTGGACAGAACCAACACTGGAGAATTTTCAACGACTGCATACTGCACAACGAAAAGAATCACAGTCGATAACTCAACCAGTGGATAGACAGGACTGATAACAGATTTACACTCTCGGCAATGTCCTCGCAAAATCACGTAACCAAACAGCGGCACATTATCGAACCAACGAAGGAACACTTTGCAAGAGGGACAGTGTGATCGCGGAGCAATAATCGATTCACCACGAGGCAACCGATAGATGCAGACGTTCAAAAAGCTTCCAATCACCAATCCAAGAACAACCAAGAGAACGATATCTACTGGATAACTCATACAGGTGTCGCTAAATTAACAATTGGAGACTCCAGAATGTTAACCGGGCTTAACGCTCGTGGATAAGACGGGATCGATGGCCAACCACAGCTTTGTCGTACTGCAACAGCGGAAAGACGTTTGCAGCGTGCGCCAGACTTTACGTTGCGACCGCCACCAATCAATTCTGCACGATGCGTGGTCTTTAAGTTCAGCACACACAAAAACTACCAGATCCCGTTCGCTGAACGGCAGTTCCAGCCAACGGCAACTAATCCGAGTCAGTTAACTGTGGTCGCTTCAACCTGCTCAAGTTCGTACAGAATCGCTGCATCAAAATATTGTGGGGCCAAGCTCCCCTTTACCACGACTCCATTAATGACATAAGTAGGGGTGGCCTCAACCGGAAGCTCGTTGCCACGATCGATGTCAATTCGAACTTCACTAATCAACCGATCATATTCGGTCGTGTAGTCTGCTTCGCTAATCCCCACAACCTGGCCAAGAGCATTAACAACGTTCTCTGGTGACAACCCCGCCTGATTACCGTAAAGCCACTCCTCCATGGCTTCCCGTTGATCAATACCTTGCGTGGAAGCCAATCTCACTGCCACAGCTGCGGCACATGCACCAAGATGTAGACCATTAGGTGCTTGATCATTACAGGTCGGATCAAGTGGATAATCGAGCGTAACTTGTCGGACACGACCAGGATGGCTTGACTCATATTTTTGAAATACCGGCTGATAAATTCGGTGCGCGTTGGCGCAAGCAGGACACTGGTAATCGTTGAATTTCACCACCGTAACTAATACGTCGGTGTTAATGTCTCGCCCCAGGTCAATCGAGACACGGGGCTGACTCTCCCAATAACGCTCGAACTCACTTTGCTGATCCGAAGTCACAATGGATGGCGCGACTTCCGTACTACCACCCTCCGCACTTGCTACAACAGGTGGCACCGGCTCGTGGCTAGTAAACCACAAGACCGGCCATACCGCGCCAACAAGAAACAAAACGAATACTCCCAGCCCTAACGGTCGGCGGACCAGTAAACCAAGGTCCGTTACGACACCCATTGGCAAATGGCGCATCTGGGCCGCTTCGACATTCCCCGACAATAAAAAAATACCGATCACTGACGCGTAAACGATGAGACATAAAACGCAGATGGTCTGTAAAACAAAGAACGATGCATACGCCATGTACATTGCGACAGACAACCCAACGGTAGACCACGCTAGAAGATATCCGCCAATACGAAGCGTGGTCGCGCTCAAAGAGAACCGACTGGCGACAGAAGAAGTATCACGCCAACAAACCAGACGACCCCACCGAAGCCTACCGGCACACCATAAACAGTCCCATATCGACTTTGGTACACCTGAGTGCAACTAACAGTCGCATTAATGTCGCAGAAACTCGTATAAGCAGGATCCGTAATCATCTGCAGATGCACATACGTCGAACTTGCCGCCGCAACGAGTCCCACAAGAGCCAACCCTATAAGCCATATATTCAGTCGGTCATGCATATCGACTCAACCCTATCACTTGTACAGCACTCCAAAACAAATTTTGGTCAGTACCAACCGAAAATCACCCTACGCATTTCATACTGATTATTGAACTGGGCTCGATCCCGCTGGCATGCCGGTTTGAGTTACGGACAATGCAGACGCATTCTCGTAAATCGTGCCTCCGTTGGTCCCGAAGTAACGACCGCCACTATTCGCCGATAGTGGGTCGCCTCCCACAAAATACGTCGACACCAAAGTTCCAGCCGCCATCCCATTACACGATGCTGGAGACCCCGATACGGCCGGGCCTGCCGTAAGGTTAATTTGGTAGCCACTCTTAACCGAAGGGTCCACACTTAAATCGTTACTAATAAAACCCTCGCCACCTCCTTCTGTCGGTGGCGTTGCCAATACAGCCAGACTCGGCGCAAAAAAACCCCGACCACAGCTAGCCGCGTAAAGAGCCTGGGCGCTATTAATTGCTCGCAGCGAACTTATCGCCGAGGCCTCATTGCCGGACATTCGCATCCTAAGTAATCCTGGAGTGGCCATCGTTGCAATAATTCCAATGATCGCAACAACAATCAGTAGCTCGATCAGTGTAAAACCTTCTGACTTCCAAATTCTGGCACCCTTATGTGCATGTCGTTTCTCGTCAACCATGTAAGGTATCCCCACCGAAAGCTAATCTCCTTAAACCAGAACAAACTCTGTCGTGTATTACCAATTCAAACAGACAACAAACCAACCAGAACAAAGAAGTTCTCCCGGAAGTGTTCGAGTCTACCTCCTAAATGGTGCGCTGCTCCTAGCCAACAAGAACCGCAGCAGCAATTACCGTCGTCCAGAGACCTTTTTTATGGCCAACGGCTGTCTGGGTTATGTTTTGGGTTCTGACAATCTCATTAGAGAGTCGGTAGATTTCTTTCTTTTCGTCCCAACTTTTATCTGGATCAAATTCCAAACCAAGGGTTGTCGCCAGCATCTCAGCGGCCAAGTCTTCTGCATAGTCACCCGCAGTTTCCTCATTTTCCCCAAAACTATGATGCTCAGAGAGATATCCGTAAAGTTTAGGATCCCGCGGAATTGCGACACCGACGGTCGCAGCAATTAAACGGTGAGGTTCACGCGTCGCGGCTTCAGACATTACGACAAATGTGACCTGTCCTGCTCTTAAGCGTCTCTTTCCTTCAGCTCGCGACAAAATTCGACATCCGGGAGGAAAAATACTCGAGACCCGTACTAAATTACAGGCTGCTATCCCTGCAGACCGAAGGGCCAACTCAAATGAAGTAAGTTTCTCACGATGCTTTCCAACACCCTTGGTAAAAAACAACTCGCGAGGGACAAATCCAAGCATAAGTTAATCCGGATGGTTAGACACCACGGTAGGCTCGATAAAAGTATCGAATCGAATAAACCGCTTTAAAAGCTGGAACAAATACACAAACTTTCACAAATTCAACCCGGTCCACCCCTAATTACTTAGGTGCAGCGTTCGCTGCTACAATTAGAGGTTAGTTTATTTTACTATTGAAGAAGAATCTCATTAATTGCGCCCTGTCGGCATCTCTGACAAATGGCGTGTGCACTCCAATGTACCACCTGCAACAGGAAACGAGTGAGTAAACAACGGATAAT
>CAZWKO010000058.1:0-10760 GCA_964634925.1 uncultured Vicinamibacteraceae bacterium | reverse complement strand
AAATCCTGTGACCTTTTAGGTCGTGCGGGTTCGATCCCCGCCCTCGGCACCAGTTACATCACGAACGATGACTGGTTTTCTGGTCCGCGTGACGTGTGTGGGAGTAATGTGACTGATGAGCGGACGGACTTCCTCAACACCGTGCGCCCGTTTTCATGGGAGAGGGCATCGTGATACTGACCACAACACCCAGTATTGAGGGGAAAACCATCACTGAGTACCACGGACTAGCTACCGGTGAAGCCATAGTCGGTGCGAATATCCTGAAGGATCTATTCGCCGGAATTCGCGATATTGTCGGCGGGCGATCCGCCGCCTACGAGAAAGAACTGGCGCAAGCTCGTCTTATCGCCACGGACGAACTCTCGGAGTCGGCTCGGCAGATGGGTGGTAACGCTGTTGTCGGGATTGATATCGACTACGAAGTGATTGGCAAGTCCGGGTCGATGTTGATGGTGTCAATCTCTGGTACTGCCGTGACGATTGCGTAACTTCTCGGTTCCTGCGACATTCCAATACTACCGCGCTGCAATATTTGGTAAAGTAAGCGAACACTTACTTTCTGCCGTGGGAAGAAACCGAGGATTGAACCCGTTGAGACGAAGTCGTGTCGGGTGCCTGCTTCTGGCCGCGAGCGTGTGGAGCGGTGGGATGGCGTCGGCTCAGTCGTTTGAGTCGGATGTGGCGCCGCTTGTCGAGACCTCATGTCTGCAGTGCCACGGTGCGCGCACGGTCACGCCGTTGAATCTTCAGCGTCTGGGGTACGACCTCACAGATCCTGAAACCTTCCAAGCGTGGGAGAAGGTCTACGAGCGTCTTGAGCGTGGTGAAATGCCACCGGCCAGTGCGAGGCAGCCTGACCGTTCTGCCGTGGAGACGGCCCTGGGATCGTTACAGCAGTCGTTAGTCGAGGCTAACGTGGCGGCCCGTGGTGGACAACGGACGCCACTCCGACGCCTGACGCGCCTTGAATACGGTTACACCCTGGAAGATTTACTGTTCATTGACGAGGCCGTTGCCTCAGAGGTGGCGCAGGTTTTACCGGCAGAGGCCGATTCTGGTGGGTTCGATACGACCGCGGTGACGCAGAGTATGTCGCCGTTACATGTGCAAAGTTATCTCACGGCGGCTGATCGGGCGCTCGATGCGGCGTTGGTTATTGGGGCAAAGCCAGAACTACACCAGGTACATATCGATTACGTAAATTCACCGGGTCTGAATCTTTTAGAGGACTGCGATTTTCTCGCCTGCGGTGCCATCCTGAAGCAGGACGATGGGTTTGCCACGTTCACGCCGATTTCGTCGACCTTCATGTTTCACAGTATGGCCGAGCAGTTTTTTGTCTCGTACCCCGGTCGTTATCGCGTGACCGTTGACGCGTATCCGTACAACGCGAAGACACCAGTGAATTTGACGATGTACAGTGGGAGCAAGCCAGGTTCGGCAGCGTCTCTCGATGCACTGCTCGGCGAATTGGAATTAGTCGGCGATGAGACAGGGACGTTAACCGTGACACCGTTTTTGCGTCCGGGCGACCTCGTCGTGCCAAGTCTTGCAGCGAACGATCATCCCCCTGAAGATAACCCTAGTAGCTATTTCGTTCCGACGAAACACGTCAGGGATTATGTCGGTGAAGGGCTGGTCATGAAGTCGATGTCGATCGACGGGCCATTGTTTGACAGTTGGCCTCCGCGAAGTACGCGGGCGTTGCTGCCGGGGATTGAATTTGATGAACAGGGAGAGCCTCGGCTCACCCAAACGCCTCACGACCACATGATCGAAATTGTTGGACAGTTTGCGACGCGTGCATTTCGTCGTCCGCTTGGTCCGGGTGAGCTGGAGTCGTATGTCAAGTTCGCTACCCCACTGCTGGCGGATGGCCAGTCACTCGTGGACGCAGTTCGAGTGTCGTTGCGGGCGGTCTTGAGTTCACCGGCGTTTCTTTATCAGGCAGCTGGACCCGGTACGCTTGATGACTACGAGTTGGCAACCAGGCTGTCGTATTTCCTCTGGCGGAGTATGCCGGACCAAGAACTCTTCGATTTAGCCGATGCGGGGCAGTTGTCGGATGACGACATACTGGCTGCGCAGGTCGAGCGGATGCTTGATGATGAACGGAATCTTCGGTTCGTCAAGGATTTTGGTGGACAGGCGTTTCGCCTCTACGAACTCCGTGCGACCTTGCCAGACCCCTCGCTCTATCCGACGTATGACGACCGGTTGGCACAAGCGATGGAACGCGAGACGGAGATGTTCCTAACGGAATTAATTGCGTCGAACGAGGGAATCTCAAGCGTGATCGACGCCGACTTTACGTTTGTGAATCGTCAGTTGGCTGAACATTACGGGTTGGAAGGGATTGAGGGAGAGGAGATGCGCCGGGTGTCGTTGCCCAAGGACAGTCCACGTGGTGGCTTGATGACGCAGGCGAGTATTCTCAAGGTGACTGCGAATGGCACCACAACGTCACCCGTCCCCCGCGGAAATTTTGTGCTGAGTCATATCCTGGGCCAGGAGCCCCCACCGCCGCCACCTGGCGTGGCTGGTCTGGAACCAGATATACGCGGGACGACGACGGTACGAGAGCAATTGGATGCGCATCGGAACAACGCGGTGTGTGCGAGTTGCCATCGGAAGATTGACCCTCCTGGATTCGCACTTGAATCGTTCGATGCCATCGGGGAATTTCGGACACATTACAAGGTCTCTGAAGGTTGGAAAGAAAATAATGGATTTCCTTTCACGACGTATGCAGACGGTCCCGTGGTCGATGCGAGTGGTGTGACGCCACAAGGCGATCAATTTACAGGTATTCAAGAGTACAAGGAGCTGTTGCTCGATCAACAGCTGGAACAGGTTGCCAGACACTTCACCACAGAGTTACTGACGTTTTCAACGGGCGCGAAAGTGGAATTTGCCGATCGTGCATCCGTTGAGCACATCCTTGCAGGACTTCGAGATCGGGGCTATCCGATGCGGACCGTCATTCGCGACGTTGTGACGAGCCCACTCTTTAGGAGCAATTAATTATGGTGTTAACGGTCGATCGTCGGATGTTTTTGCGCGCGTCAGGTGTTGCGCTGGCTCTACCGCTTCTTGAATCGATGCATCCTACGTTGGCGCGAGCTGAGGCGGCGTCGCCTAAGCGCATGGTGAATATCTGTAATACGCTCGGACTTTATTCGTCGTCCTGGTTTCCGGCGACGTCGGGGGCTGGTTACCAGCCGACCGAATATTTATCGCTGATCGATCAGCACCGTGACCACTACACGCTCTTTTCCGGCTTGGCACATGCGGACCAACAAGGTCGACAGGCGCATAACTCAGAAATTACGTGGCTCACGGGTGCCCGTCGCCCTGGCATGGATGGATTCCGGAACACTGTGTCGGTGGACCAGGTCGTTGCCAATCATCATGGCTATGTGACGCGCTTTCCGTCGATTACCCTGGGAACGCTGAATCCTCAGAGTCAGTCCTACACGACGAGTGGTGCGATGGTGCCGGCGGAGACTAGTCCGGCAGCACTCTTTAAGAAATTATTTTTGCAAGGCAGTGCAGAAGAGGTCGAGCGTGAAGCGCAGAGCCTGAATGAAGGTGGGAGTATTTTGGACCATCTCAAATCGTCGACCGATGATCTTCGTCGTCGTGTGAGTGCAGCGGATCGTCGGAAGCTCGATGACTTTTTCGTCTCAGTCCGAACCGCGGAAGAAGACCTCGCCGAAGTCAAAGCGTGGCAGCAGACGAAGAAGCCGTGGGTGGAAGCGCAACAGCCGACCGACGTGACAGATCCCGCGGATCTCATTGGACGGATCAAGGCGATGTTTTCACTCATTCCATTGATTCTCGAGACGGATTCTTCGCGTGTCGTGAGTTTGATGATTCAGGACCATGGCGTGGTCCCGCAGGTCGAGGGGGTCACCTCTGACCATCACAACTGTTCCCACCACGGTCAGGATGAATCAAAGATTGCCCAACTCAAAAGGATTGAAGTCTTAATTGTGGAGGCCTTCGGGGAGTTCATGACTGACCTGAAAGCGCGGACGGATACCAGCGGGACGCTGCTTGACCAGACTACGGTGTTGTTTGGGAGTAACCTCGGCAACGCCAATTCTCACACACCAGATGACCTTCCTATTTTGGTTGCCGGTGGCGGGCTGTCCCATGGACAACACATTGTGCACGAGGGACCGAATGCACCGCTGTCGAATTTATTTCTAACGTTACTCCAGCACCAAGGTGTCGAGACAGATACGTTTGGTCAAAGCGCCGGAACCCTGTCTTGGAGCTGATCTCGAGAACACTAAAATCTCTCGGCCTCGCCTCGTCTGTCGTCAGAGATAGGGCGTAGAATAGTCCGACACGACGAGAGGCGCCCTGGTTCAAGATCTTGGGGAGGCGCTTCTGGAGAGGGGCAACTATGTGCGACGAAACAACAACAAACGATGCCAAGGCGTATTTACGTCGTTCGGGGGCCTTGACGCGACGGCAATTCGGAGAAGTATCCATGGGGGCGGGGTTGGCGATGTTGTTGCCGCGGGCCGCAAATGCCCAGGCCGTCACAGAATCCGAGATCGATGTCACAACGCCTGACGGTGTCTCGGATAGTTACTTTGTGCACCCTTCAAGCGGGTCCCATCCCGGTGTTCTGATTTGGCCTGATGCTTTTGGCTTGCGACCAGCCAAGCGACAGATGGCGAAGCGACTTGCAGAATCAGGTTACGCGGTGTTGGTGGTGAATCAATATTACCGATCGCAACGAGCCCCGATCGTGAATACGACAAACTTTGCGGAAGTGAGTGATACGCTCAGACCGTTGATGGGAACATTGAATCCGGAAACGCAGGTCAGAGATGCCCGAGCGTTTATCGGATTTCTTGACCGTCAGCAGGCCGTGGACAGTAACCGCAAGATGGGAACGATGGGCTACTGCATGGGTGGACCGTTCACGATGCGCACGGCGGCCTCGCTTCCTGACCGTGTCGGTGCGGCAGCCTCGTTTCACGGCGGTGGCCTCGTCACGGATCAACCGGATAGTCCGCACCTACTGGTGCCACAGATGCAGGCGCAGTATCTGTTCGCGATTGCTGCCAACGATGATGAGAGTCAACCGGAAGCGAAGGACGTACTTCGCGATGCATTTTCGCAGGCTGGGTTACAGGCTGAGATTGAGGTCTATGAAGGTGCCTTGCACGGGTGGTGTCCTCCGGATTCTCAGGTGTACGATGAGTCGAAGGCCGAACGCGCCTGGAGTCGCTTGTTAGCCTTGTTTACGCGAGCGTTAGCGTAGCGCGTAATAGAAGACAGTGAGCTGGTGGTTCGTGCAGAGCGACGCTTCATCGCGGTGTGGTGCAGATCCGTTCGGCCGTATGTCACGCATTCGCGGATGAAAAGAAACCTGACAATAGTTGTTCACGATCGATTGCCAGTTCAGAGGTCTGTGTCATGAAACCTCCGACTAGGGCAGGTGTGGTTGGCCTCGTGGGCTTCTGGTGCCTGGCAATTGTGCCGGTGCTGGGGCAAACAGTCGAGTGGACGAGCTATGCCGCGGACGTGGCTGGCTCAAAGTATTCGCCACTTGAACAGATTAATCAGCAGACTGTCGGTGACCTGGAAATCGCGTGGCGTCAGCCGGTGATTCCAGAAGCCATTCGGGATGGTAGTACCGTGCGCGGTCCCGTTGCCGCACAGAACACGCCGCTCATGGCTGGTGGCTTGTTATATGTCAGTACGGGCCTGGGCACGGTCGCGGCACTCGAGCCCTCGACTGGTGCCGTGGTCTGGAATGACGCTGTCCCAGTTTTTGCGGGCACTGAGCGGAATCGCCGTGCGCGGCAAACGCGAGGCGTGGCGTACTGGACAGATGGAGAGGACGCCCGCGTCCTTGCGGCACGCGGTCCGAAACTCGTCGCCCTCAATGCACGGACTGGTGAACGGTATCCTGACTTCGGAACCGATGGCGAAGTGGACCTTCGGGATGGGCTAATACGAGACTTTCCGGATTACTACTACCTCTCGGCGCCCCTGGTTGTGAACGATATTGTGATCGTTGGGTCATTTGTGCCAGACATTCTCAACAACCAGATGCCCGCGATGAAAGAATCGCCGCGAGGTGACGTCCGGGCGTACGATGTGCGTACGGGCGAGGTGCGTTGGACCTTCTACACGATTCCCAGAGAAGGGGAATTCGGCCTCGACACATGGGGCATAGACCCTGACAGTGACCAGCCTTCGTGGGTGTACAGCGGCAACACGAATATGTGGGCGCATCCAACGGCCGATCCCGAACTGGGATATGTGTATCTTCCGTTATCAACGCCCAGTAGTGATTACTACGGCGGACATCGCCCTGGCGACAATCTGTTTGCAGAAAGTCTTGTGGCCGTAGATGTCGAAACCGGTGAGCGAGTGTGGCATTTCCAGGCCGTACGTCACGGGGTGTGGGACTACGATTTTGCGTCATCGGCCAACCTCGTTGATATCACCGTTGACGGACGCCCGATCAAAGCCGTTGCGATTGTGAGCAAGCAGGCATTTACGTATGTGTTTGATCGGGTGACGGGTGAGCCGGTTTGGCCCATTGAGGAACGTGCAGTTCCGCAGTCGGATGTGCCCGGAGAACGGTTAGCAGCGACACAACCCTTTCCGACAAAACCTCCTCCATTTGATCGACAGGGTGTCACGATCGACGGGCTGATTGATTTTACGCCAGAGCTTCGCGAGGAGGCCGTCGAACTTCTCGATCAGTTTGTCTGGGGGGACATTTTTACGCCGCCGACACTGATTGATCAGAGGCCTGGCGGGAAACAAGGGACTGTCCTGAGTCCAGGGACGGCGGGTGGGGCGAGTTGGTCTGGTGCCGGTATCGACCCGGAGACAGGAATCCTCTATGTGCCGTCTGCCTACAGTCAAAACATCATTGGCTTGACCTCATCGGAGCATCCCAGGTCGGATGTCCGTTTTGCACGAGAGAAGTACACGTCGGCTCCAGGGCCACAGGGGTTATCGTTTTTTAAACCGCCGTATGGTCGAGTGACAGCCATTGATCTGAATACGGGTGAGATCGTGTGGCAAAAGCCGAATGGGGAAGGGCCTCGCGATCATCCTGCCATCCGTCATTTGGATTTGCCATGGCTGGGTCAGGCAGGACGGGCATCGGTGTTAGTTACATCGGATCTGTTATTTCTTGGCGAGGGCGCCAATGTTGGTGTGGCGGCACTGACCCAGTTTTGGGGAGGCGTTGGGGGGAAAAAGTTTCGTGCGTACGACAAAAAAACTGGCGATATTTTCTGGGAGATCGAATTGCCAGGCGGAACCAGCGGTGCCCCCATGACTTATATGTATGAGGGACGCCAGTACATCGTCGCTGCTGTTGGGTGGGAAAACATGGCAAGTGAGTGGGTCGCGTTGGCGCTTCCTGAATAACGCCGCAGGGAAGACGAGCGGACAGCAGAATTTGTATGGTCAAAAAGACGAGATGGAGTCGGCGTCGATTTCTTGCTTCGACAGTATTTGGGACGGCTGTCATTTCTGGACGGTCACCGGATGCATTTGGTTCTCGCACGAATCACAAAGTGCGACAGGACGATCTACGGGTCCCGATAACGATGTGCCATGGGATTACGGATCGTCTGACACGTGACCGGTTCGAGCAATATTTGGATATTGCTCGTGAGCTTGAGTTCACGACCATTAACTATGATCAGCTCTATCTGTGGTTAACAGGCGCAGGTTCCTTGCCGGAACGCCCGTTGATGATTGATGTTGATCATCCAGTCGCGAGTGTTGCGGCAGAAATGTTTCCGCTGATGCAGAAGTACGGCTTTACGGGCAACTTGTTTGTGAATACAGGGTATTTTCAGGACGTGTGCGGGGGCACACCACTTGAAGCTGGTCCATCTGCCTGTGCGACATGGGATCAGATTCGTGAGCTGATGATGTCGGGCTGGACGATCGGGGCCCACACGCATACGCATCCTAATTTATCCGAGCTGTCACTTACTGACCCGACCGGAGAACAAGTGAGAGCGGAGATGGAGACCAACAACGCGTTACTGGAAAAACATCTTGGTATTCGCCCGGAGTATTTTGCATTTACTGGCAATAGTACGGGTACGACATGGTCAAGTGCGGCCGATCGTGAAGCGAAAACGCATTACAAGCTGGGTCGGTTATGGATTATTGGCGGCGACTGTGAAGTTGATGGAAAGATTGAGCGCTATGCCGATTTTGTGAATGCATCTGGTCCCGATGAGGCTGATGGTGGTCCGCCCTTTGTTTCACGATACATCACCCGTGACACACCACTGTTTAGACTGCCGTCAATGGAACTCGAACGGTTGCTTTATTCACCGGAAGCTTTCAGGCGTTATTTACTCGGGGCGCTTGGGTAGTTGTTGCTAAGGAACTCGGAGAGTTCTTTCGGGTTACAGCGAGAAGCCTACTTTCTGTACGGCATGTTCAAGAGCATTTCGGTCTAAGCGAAAGCCGTAGATCTCGGCGCGCCCCGTGTCGAGTACAACATCGACCCGTTCGACGCCATCTACGGACTGTAGCGATGACGTCAGCGTTTTGACACAGCCCCCACAGGTCATTCCTGACACCGTGAAGGCGACGGTTTCTTGTCCGTCACTTGGTCCTTTTGGTCGGATCAGTTGGTACAAGTCCTGAATGCCGTACCACAGTAAAAGAGCAGTTAATACAACAGCACTGCCAGTGACGAGGAGCGAGTCGTGGCCATGGTCCATGATCGTCCTCGACGCGTCGAGCGCCCAGAAAATATCGAACACCAATCCGAAACCAACGCTGCCAGCAAACACCGTAAACAAATAGATGCTCATGATGCGTGTGCCAAACACACGATATGCTGCACCGATCGTTGCGACATTAGTTGCTGGACCTGCCATGAGGAACACAAGGGCCGCACCCTCTGGGAATCCCGACGCAACTAATGTGGCGGCCACCGGGACTGATGCGGTGGCGCAGACATACAGCGGGATTGAAATGACGATCATCAACAATAGCGTCCAGACGCCGGCACCAGTTAGCGTTGAAAATTGATCGTGGGGAATCCAGGTTGTCACGGCGGCTGAGATCAGGACGCCGATGACCAGCCAGCGCCATATTGGGTAAATCAACTCATCTAAGCCATAACGGAATGCCTCACGCCAAGTTACTGTCGCATTGTGATGGTCATGCAAATCCCCAAGGGTGTGGCCTGTAGATGCTTCGTCGGTCTTAACTCGATCGACAAGAAAACCGCCAACGAGGCCGGTGACCAATGCGGCGACGACCTTGAACATTGCAAAAGGCCACCCAAGCATCGAGGCGGTGACCATCACTGAATCGACCCCCGTTTGAGGTGTCGAGATCAAAAACCCGACCGTTGATCCATCACTCGCGCCCTCTTTTTTAAGAGACATTGCGGCAGGAATAACACCACACGAGCACAGTGGCAGGGGGACGCCGAAGGCAACCGCACGGAATACCTGGCCCATGCCTTTTCCGCCTAATCGTTGACTTAAATACTGTTTCGGTAACCACATGTGCAGCATGCAGGCCACGGCCGTCCCAGCAAACAGCCATGGTGCCAACTCCAACATGAGATGCCACAAATTCGTTAGATAGATCATCAGATTTCACGGCACGCTTCGAGTCTGTCAGTTGCCAAGACTCGGTGTTTCTCTCATTATGTGCCCGACTAACAGTGTAAACCACTCTGTCTTACGTCTGCTGTAGTTAAATAGAACGGTTGCGTGAGGAGTACGGTTTCCGAGGTGAGAACTACGGTAGCTGTACACTCTGAGACCAATTCAGGCATGTTTTACTGGTTTTGCTCTTGGCACTGTTGAATTACTTATAAGGCTCGTCTCCGGTTGCAGTTGCCCCGTCGTCCAGGCCAAGCCCATCAGCGACCTTGCGTCTGCCTTTTGTAGAACAATCGATTGGATGTTTGCATGTTTACCGTAGCTAACATAACCCGCAGTGATTTACTGGTTGGGGTGGGTACAGCTGTGTTGTTGGTTTGCTCGGGTGTTGGCCTCAATAGTCAGTCGACGGCAGGTGCGCCAGGAGGGAGCTCCACCGTCACTGCTATGGTCGTTCAGGAACCGCCGCTTATCGATGGTGATGTGCTGGCAGATGCGGCGTGGGTAAATGCATCCGTTGCCACCGGCTTCCAGCAAAGTACCCCGGATGATGGGCAACCAGCAACGCAGCGCACGGAAATTCGGGTGGTGTTTACGTCTGACACGCTATTTATCGGGGTGGTCTGTTATGACAGTGACCCTTCGTTAATTGTTATGACGGATAGCCGTCGCGACTCGTCGATGAATGATACGGACAGTATCCAAATTGTGCTCGATACGTTTCATGACCGGCAAAATGGCTTTGTTTTTGGCACAACCCCGGCGGGGCAAGAATATGACGGCCAGGTCATTAATGAAGGTGGTAGTCGTAGTTTGTTCGGGGCCGGGGGACGCGGAGGATTTTCCCGCGGTGGTGGGGGCGGCTTCAATCTGAACTGGGACGGTGCCTGGCAGGTACGTACCCTCGTGTCTGAAATCGGGTGGAGTGCTGAGTTTGCGATTCCGTTTCGAACACTCCGCTTTCCAGCACGCCCACAGCAGCGCTGGGGCATCAATTTTCAGCGTAATCTTCCTCGTCGCAATGAAACAGCGTACTGGACACCGCTACCTCGTCAATACAACTTGTACCGGGTATCGATGGCGGGTCAGCTTGAAGGGTTAGTGACGCCGTCTGGC